>NZ_FRBA01000007.1:0-188577 GCF_900142495.1 Fibrobacter sp. UWOV1
TTGGTTTAATTTTTCTGCTTGGCGAAGGGCGCGAACGCAAATCCGCTCCATTCCTGGCCAAGTCCATTTGAAAATTCGAGTGTATTCAGACGTACGGCGTGGACGGCGACGCCCATGACCGCAAGCGCGATGTTCAGGCCATGCACGAAGAGCAGCAGGAAGGCTGCACCGGCGATACCGACAGCGGAGCCGAACAGCGGCGAGAGCATGTCGTTAAACGCCTCGGCGATAGCCGCACCGGACATGCCCACAGCAAACAGACGAATGTAACTGATCACGTCAGTAAAGCTGTTCACCACGTCGAGCACGAGCATCGGGATGCTGATGAAGTCCTGCTTGAGCCTCTTGGGCGGCACGGTAAAGAGCACCAGGAGTACGGCTTCCACGATGAACATCGGGATGACGAACTTCGGCATATCGATACCGAGCACCATCTGGCAGGCCAGGAAGAACATCACCCAGCAGCCGATGAGCCAGCCCACCTGCGCCATGAACGTGGAGTCCTTGCGCTTGATGCGCACGCAGACGTTCCACACGTGAGCGATACTCAGGTGGACCACGGCGATGCAGAAGCAGAACAGCTGGATATGCTGCATCTGGGAGGCACCCGCCGTCTTCGGCACGAAGCTTTCGGGCAAGATAGTGATTGACTGGGCGAAGGCCTTGTAGGCTTCGAACTTCGCAGGGTCAGTCGGGGCGCTTGTGCGGATCCAGAGCATCGCGTTCTTCAGCGGTTCAGGCAACCAGCCGTAGTTGGTGATGTCCAGGTAATACGTCCACCCCGCAAGCGAGGGGCTGAGCCCGAGGAAGCTTGCGTTGATGACACCCCACACGATGGTGGCGATGCTCATGAGGTAGATAAAGTGGAAACCAGCAGGGTTCGCCTTCGGCATCTTTTTGCGGGCAAAGAGCGCCAAACCGAGGAAGAGCAACCCGTAAGCGGTATCCCCCACAATCATCGCAAAGAAGATGCTGAAGAAGCAAAGGAACACGGCCGACACGTCCACTTCCTTGTACCCCGGCGAAATGCCGATGATGTCGTACAGGAACTGCATGGGACGGCTGAGCTTGCTATAGGTCAACAGCGTCGGGATATCGTCGCCGTCGGCTGGGTCGTCCACCAGGAGGCCCCAGCCGTGCTCGCGGGCGGCCTTTTCGAGTTCGCCTACGCGAGGTGCAGGGCAGAAGCCCTGCACGGCGGCGACATTCTTGTCGCCCACCATCGAGGCTTCGGCTTCGACCATGCGGTAGTCGTCACCCACTTCGAGGAGTTTGTCTTCGATAGATTCGCGGACACCCGAAAGTTCACCCAGGCGACGCTCGACGCGGGCAAGCGTTTCCTTGGCTTTCGCTTCCATTTCGCGGTATTCGGCAAGCGACTTCTGCGGCATCGAGAGTTCGGTGAAGTTACCCTTCACGGCGACAGGGGCATCTCCCCTGCTCACCACGGCCACATACTTGCCGTTTTCATCCTGGCCGAATTCCTCGATAGAACCTTCGCCATCGAGTTCGAACGGGACTTTACCGTCATGGAGCTGGTACAGTTTGACATAGATACCCTTCGCCTGCAAGGCAGCTGCCGTTGCGGGGTCCAGGTTCTTGAACATGGAAAGTTTGGTGAGTTCCTCTTCGGCCTGTTCCTTGTCGATTTCCGCCTGCTTGCTTTCGGCAACCAGTTGCTGGATTTCATCGATAAGGCTTGCGGCAGGAGCGGCATCCTTCACGGGAGTCACACCCTTCGGGGCTTTTTCGGGCACCACTTCCAAGGCCTTCTGCACGCGGTTTACTTCGCCGCGGGCCTTGTTCAGTTTGGCGCCTGCAGCCGCCTGCAATGGCGTGAGGTGCAAAATTTCAAGCGTACGGAGCGCCTGGAGCGTTTCTTCAACCGCACCTGCAACCGTCAGCACCGTCACTTTCTTCATAGGAGTAATCATGCGGCGGCCTCCTTCGCGAGTGCATCCTGGGCAGCGGTACGGGCGGTAGCCTTACCCTTCGCAAGCTTGCTGCGGGCAACGCCACTGGTCTGCTGGTCTCCCAGGAAGATGTTGATGACGCGGATATTTTCCTTCGCTTCGGGAATCTTCACCTTTTCGAACAGGTTCACGCGCTGGCTCGTGGTACGCAGTTCCTTCGAGAGGAGTTCGTACTGCTTTTCGAGCACGCGGCGTTCCAGACGCAGCGAAATCAGGCCCTGAAGGCTTCTGATACCGTCGTCCAGCCACACAGGCGTGGTGAAGAAATCCGGAATCGAAATATTAAAGTCTACCCCGTCGTATGTCGGAATCTTCACGCCGGCGATGTTACCTTCGCCCTGGCGCACTTCCTTCACCGACAGGTACTTTGACCATTCGATGGGTTCGGCAAACAGCGAAATCCAGGAAGCCATGCTCTTACGGAGCTTGTCCTCCTCTTCTCGCTTAGCCATCACCCTCTCCTGGAGCGTGCGCATTTCCATCTGCAGCTGCTGCTTTTTCAAGAGCAACGTGGGCAGATAGCGCTGGAAGCGCTTCAATGCGTCGCGTTCCGCCTTGAGGGCGTTTTTAGTTAACTTGACCTTCGCCATATTACCCCTTCTTGGGCCAATATTCGTTGATCATCTTGGTCGGAATACCGGTTTCTTCGGGTGCGAAACAGTCAGCAAGGATTTCCCAGCCAAGGTCCAAAGCCTTTTCGAGCGGAATGTTGACGGACAGGTCCATCATTTCCTTTTCGAAGCGCTGGCCATACTTCAACAGTTTCTGGTCCCAGTTACTCATGTTGAAGCCCATGGACTGCTTTTCCAAAGTTTCCTTGTAGCTTGCGTACAGCTGGATCATGGTGTTCATGATGGTACGGTGGTCGCTACGGGTCTTGCCGTTCACCTGCTGTTTCAAACGAGACAGAGAACCGAACGGTTCGATACGGCCCTTACGCAGGTAGAACTGACCTTCGGTAATGTAACCGGTGTTATCCGGAACCGGGTGGGTCACGTCGTCACCAGGCATGGTCGTAACAGCAAGGATAGTGATGGAGCCCGAACCTTCGAAGTCCACAGCCTTTTCGTAACGGCTAGCAAGCTGAGAGTAAAGGTCGCCAGGATAACCACGGTTCGACGGAATCTGTTCCATGGTAATGGCGATTTCCTTCATGGCGTCGGCAAAGTTCGTCATGTCGGTGAGGAGCACGAGCACGTTCTTGCCTTCGGTGGCGAACTTTTCAGCCACGGCAAGGGATGCATCCGGCACGAGCAAGCATTCCACGATCGGGTCAGAGGCGGTGTGCATGAACATCACCGTACGACTCAAGGCACCGTTCTTTTCGAGGAAGTCCTTCAGGTACAGGTAGTCATCGTGCTTCAGGCCCATGCCGCCAAGGACAATCACGTCCACTTCGGCCTGCAATGCAATACGGGCAAGGAGTTCGTTGTACGGTTCACCGGCGATAGAGAAAATCGGGAGCTTCTGCGAAACCACGAGCGTGTTGAACACGTCGATCATCGGGATACCCGTACGCACCATCGTCTTCGGGATGATACGCTTTGCGGGGTTCACGGAAGGGCCGCCGATAGTAATGCGTTCGCCGTCCACTTCGGGGCCGTTGTCGCGGGGTTTGCCGGCACCGTTAAACACGCGGCCAAGCAAGGCTTCGCTGTACGGGACCTTCATCGGTTCGCCCAAGAAGCGCACTTCGGAGTCGGTGGAAATACCGCGGGCACCTGCGAACACCTGCAAGTCCACCATGTCGCCGTCAATACGGATCACGCGGGCAAGGGATGTTCCGAACGAGCTTGTCACCTGGGCAAGTTCCTGGTTTGCTACACCTTCGGCGCGGAGCGTAATCACGGAACCGGCGATGCGTTCAATACGATGGTATGCCACATTATGCATTAGCGGAAACCTCCTTCACGGAAGCGAAAATACTTTGTTCAAGGTCCTTGAATTCCTGGGAATCGAACTTGACGCGGTTCCAGTCCTTCGTCGATTGAGTGAGCTTGAGGAAGAACGTACGGGCGACGTCCTTCTCGCTGAACTTCATCGGGGTCTTGAGGATGGTGTAAACCTTGTCGAACACGTACTTCTGACGTTCGGCAGAGCAGGCAGCATCGATTTCGTTATAGGCGTCCTGCTGCAGGTAAACGGAGTCCAAATATTCGGACTTCAGGTAAATCACGAAGTCGTCGATAGAGGTACCTTCTTCGCCCACCACCTTCATCATGTTGTTCACGTCCACGCCGCTTGCGAGGATGTGACGGGCTTCGGCAACCTTCTTGCTGTCGATAATGCCTTCGTACTTGGACCAGGAATCCAGCGGATGGATTGCCGGGAAGCGGCGCTGGTCGGAACGTTCACGGCTAAGGCCGAGGAATGCGCCCACCACCTTCAAGGTAGCCTGGGTCACCGGTTCTTCGAAGTTACCACCTGCAGGCGACACGGAACCGCAAATCGTCACGGAACCGGTAGAGCCGTCCTTGAGGCGAACCACGCCACCGCGTTCATAGAAGGCGGCAATCACGGATTCGAGGTAGGCCGGGAAGGCTTCTTCGCCCGGAATTTCTTCCAAGCGGCCGCTCATTTCACGCAAGGCCTGTGCCCAACGGGAAGTCGAGTCAGCCAAGAGGAGCACGTTCAGGCCCATCTGGCGGTAGTATTCGGCGAGAGTCACGCCCGTATAGACGGAAGCTTCACGGGCTGCCACCGGCATCGAAGACGTGTTACAAATAATCAGCGTACGTTCCATGAGGGACTTGCCGGTACGCGGGTCAATCAGTTCAGGGAATTCGCGGAGGGTTTCCACCACTTCACCAGCACGTTCACCACAAGCGGCCAAGATCACGATATCCACGTCGGCGTAGCGGCTCATGAGCTGCTGGAGCACGGTCTTACCGGCACCGAAGGGGCCCGGCGTACAGAACGTACCGCCCTGCATCACGGGGAAGAACGTATCGATAATGCGCTGCTGCATGGTGAGGGGCTTGGAGGGGCGCAGGCGTTCTTCGTAGGCCTTGATCGGCATCTTCACCGGCCAGGTCTGCACCATCGTCACGTCCTGGGTTTCGCCCTTGTCGTTCTTGAGCTTAGCAACAACAGTTTCTACAGTGAATTCGCCCGCGGCAGAGACCGATTCCACAGTCCACTTGCCGAGCAGGCGGAACGGCACCATGATGCGGTGCGTGAACACGCCTTCGGGCACGGTGCCGAGCGTATCGCCCGCGACCACCACATCGCCCACCTTCGCGACCGGGGTAAACGCCCACTTCTTGTCGCGCGGGAGCGCCTTCAAGTACTTACCGCGCTGCAGGAAGAAGCCGCATTCTTCGGCAAGCTTCGGGAGCGGGTTCTGCAGACCGTCAAACACCTGGGTCAAAAGGCCGGGGCCAAGTTCTACGGACAAGAGTTCGCCGGTAAATTCCACCTCGTCACCCGTCTTGAGCCCCGTGGTGTCTTCGAACACCTGGAGTTCGGCGTAGTCGCCGCGGATACGGATGACTTCGCTCTTGAGGGGGATGACTTCGGACTTTCCGTCCTTGTTTTTCTGAGTAAGCTTGGCATACGCCACTTCGTTCTGGGACACGGCGCTTTCGAACTTGACGCGAATCAGGTTACCGTTGACGCCGATGATTTTTCCGATACTAGCCATTGAAAATGGACCTCCGGTCATTCCTGTGCCGCCGCAGGGGCGTATGCAGGATCGTTTGCATTAATAACATTCAACACGGCAGCGTCGCCCGCTTGTTCGGAGAGGCGCGCCCAACGTTCACAAATCTTCAGTTTTATTGCATAAGCGTAAACATGCTTGACGGTACCCTCGCCTACACCTGCAAGCGAGTCCACAAGCCAGAAACGGGCCTTGTCGATATCCTGCTCTTTTTCCATAGGATTCGACTTGGCAAACGCATCTTGAATCATCTTGGCAAAGGCGACATCGTAACCCGGGAAGGACTTTTCCGTAAAACGGATATCGGGCCCCCATGCGCTTGCACGGAGCCTGCCCGAAACGTTCTTCATCTGGATTTCGTGGGCCTTGTAAGCGCGCACGAACTCGTCGTCGCACTCTTCGCATTCACCGTCATCCAAAAGCGCGTCCAGAGCCGCAATTTCCGACTCGGACAGCACGCCGATGCAGCGGTGGCGAAAATCTTCCATACTGAGCGGGGCTGGATCGCCAAACTCAATCATCGGAAGAGATGCCATCAAGTAAGAAGGACTGCTCATCAAGTACCCGCGTTACTTCGCCTGTGCGGCAGCGTTTACCACTCTGGCAAGTTGCGGACGGAGCAGGGCCGAAAGAGCGTCGGCCATTGCAGCTTCTGTAAATTCGTGGGTGACCTTGCCGCCATCGAGCTTGATGCGGAAGCCGAACTTGACACCCTTGTCGCTTTCGACCTTCACGCCGGCGGAAAGCTGCTTCTTGAACTCGCCCATCACAAAGGAGCTGAGCTTACGGGCGTCGGCATCGGAGAAATCCACCTCGATGTCGGAGGTATAGGACTTGGCTACCGTGAGGAGCATGCTCTTGACGGTGGATTCGTCCAGGGACTTCTCCACCTCGAGGTTCAACAGGTCCATAATCATCTTTTCGAGATTCTTGCCTACCGAAAGCAAAAGGTCGCGGGCGGACTGTTCAAGGGTGCGTTCGCTACGTTCCGTGAACGCTTCGGCGTCCTTGTCGGCCTTTTCCAGACGGGCGGACGCTTCGGCCTCGGCAGCCTTCACGATTTCTGCCGCTTTGTCCTTGGCGCGGGCGATAATTGCCGCAGCCTCGGTTTCTGCTTTATCGACAGCATCTTTCTGGATGCGTTCCATAAGGTATTGCAAGTCTTCTGCCATATATATCATCTCCAATACTAATCCGACGAAACCAACAGGCAAAAAACGCCCGAATAGCCCTTTTCGGAAAAATTTCGATAGTAATATACAAGTAATTTTGACAAAAAGTCGAAAAAAACGGCAAATTTTTTGAAATAATGGATAAAAACCACGTTTTTGGCGATAAAAACGCAAAATTTACGAAAACTAAAGTTTACAAGAAAATTTTTTGGATTTACAGGATTTGCTTTGGAGCCAAAACTGTTTACAGAATTTGTTTTCTACGCAAAATTAGCGGTGTTCGTTTGTCGAGGGATCAAGGCCACGGAAAAAAGCCAAACCATCAAAATCGTCCTTGAGAAATTGCACCGTTTCACCAATCATATAGAGGCTGCCGGTCACTAAAACAGGAATATTTTCGTTATCTGCAGAGGCAATCTCGGCAACTTGGTCCAAAAATTTTCGGCTGAGTACGCCTTCGCTAGCAACTTTCAAGCCCAAATTCGAGAGTTCCGAGCGCAAATCGTCCAGTTCGCGGAAACGCGGGTAAGGAGTCTTGGTTATATGCCAGTGACTTACAAATGGAGCCATCAACTTGAGCATTTCGCCCACATCTTTATCTTTAAGGGCTCCGAAAACGCAGTGGAACTTGGTACCGGGGTAATATTCCGCCAAGGTTTCGACCAAGCGACGCACCGCGTGGGAATTGTGAGCTCCATCCAGAATGTAGCGAACCACCCCATTTTTATCGGTCAACTGCTGCATGCGGCCAGCCCAGGAACGGGTTTCAAGCGTTTTTAAGGCGAGAGAATCGTCAAAAACGCGACCCGCACTGTGAACAAAGCTTTCGGCGGCAGCCAAAGAAAGGCTTGCGTTTTCTATGTAATGGCGGCCCAAATTCGGGAGTTTGATGTCGGTCCGAATCGCAGGAACAATACATTCTGCACCAAGTTCGCCTGCATAAGCACGGGCTTCGGCCAACAATTCTTCGGAAAGGCCTCCAACGACAAAAGTCTTATTGCGGCGATGGTCCGCTTCGACAACAGCCATCTTTTCTTTAAGAATGGCGCTTTCGGTGGGGCCCAGAACTTCGGTGTGTTCAAGTCCGATACTCGTGAGCACCACGATGTTGCCGCATGCAACCGCCGTGCTGTCCAAGCGGCCACCCATGCCCGCTTCCATCGAAACCACATCGACACCTTGTTCGGCATAATAAAGGAACGAGACGAGCGTCAAGACTTCAAAGAAGGTCGGCTCCACCTGTAGCTGCTCGGCGGCAGCCTTCACCTGGAGAAGCAAGCGGTCCAAATCCGCACCGCTAATGGGAATGTCGTTTACACGAATGCGCTCGCGAAGGCTTACCAGATGCGGGCTCGTAAAAAGCCCCGTTTTAAAGCCATGGGCCTGCAAGATGCCTGCGAGGTAGTAGCTAGTAGAGCCCTTGCCGTTAGTACCGACGATATGGATGGTCTTGAAAGAGCGTTCAGGATTTCCGAGAGCGTTGCAAAGTTTTCGAGTCGATTCAAGCCCCGGAACCATACCGAACATGAGCCGAGAATTCAAATAATCCATACCAGGTGATTGCATGTGCCAAATTTAAAAAATGTGTAATGTGTAATGTGTAATGTGTAATGGCAAAACCACTGCCAACGGTCAACTTCCTACTGTCTACAATTCATTTCACACCTCACATTACACATTAGAATAGTTATCTATATTTCTTTTCGTTACTACACGGTTTTTATATGAAAAGTTTTGGAATAATACTGCTTCTGGCAGTTTTTATCGCTATCGCATGGTCGCGCGTAGACCCTACAGCCGCCCCGCAGCATTACAACTACCGCGACGCGAGCAAGCAGCTAAGGCGCGTGTACTACGGCGAACTGCAAGAAACGCTCTACTGCGGATGCCGATACGACGACAAGAAGAACGTCGACTTTTCAAGTTGTAACTTCAAGCCGCGCGAGAATCCAAAACGCAAAAGTTTTAAACGCGCCGAGCGTATTGAGTGGGAACATATGGTCACCGCCCACAACATGGGCCAGCACCTCCCCTGCTGGCGCGACGGAGGCCGCAAGAACTGTAGCGCCAACGACACGACCTTCAAGATTATGGAAGGCGACATGCACAACCTGTACCCCGCCATTGGCGAAGTCAACGGGGACCGCAACAACTTTATGTACAGCCAGTGGACAAACGACCCCGAGCCCATGTATGGCGGCTGCAAGACGATTGTAGATTTCAAACTAAAAAAAGCTCAGCCACGCGAAGAAGCCCGCGGAATCATAGCCCGAGCAAGCCTTTACATGGAAAAGACCTATGGCGTTAATTTGTCTAAACAAGACCGGAAACTATTTGAAGCCTGGGACAAGATGTACCCCGTTACAGACAAAGAATGCGAACGGGACCGCCGTATTTTCAAGGTGCAGGGCGACCACAACCCCTTTGTGTACGAAAAATGCAAGTAAATTCTGATTTCAGAGTTATGATTTCGGAGTTTTTGATCTCATAATAGACATTTTCGAGTTTATTCATAGCAAATTTTTCTCATTTCCGAATTCCGATTTCGGAAATTGTAATTATATTTATACATGAGGTTAGTATGTACAGGACCCTATTCTTTTTTATTGTCTTTTTTGCAGTTTCTGTGTGCGCCCAGGTGGAATTCCCCATGGCGTCCAAGATTATTAATGTCACAAAAGACCCATACTACGCTAAGGGTGACGGCAAAACCGATGACACCGAAGCTATTCAGAGGGCGTTGAACGACCATCCCGATGGCGACTATATTATTTATTTACCCCACGGCATCTACAAGATTACCGATGGATTGACTTGGCCTGTTACCAAAAAACCGGAATCCTCGAGCCGACGTACTATTTTGCAAGGTCAAAGCATTGGCGGGACTATTCTGCAACTTGCAGACAACACCTACGGTTTCGACAACCCTGAATTTCCCAAAGCAGTCATTTTCACAGGCGAAGGCCCCGGCCCCAAGTACAGAAATGCCGTCCGCGACATGACTATCCGTACCGGTAAAGGAAACCCGGGCGCAATCGGCATCCAATTTAACGCATCGAACCAAGGTACAATCCACAATGTCAAGATCCATTCCGGCGACTCCCTGGGTGTGTACGGCATTGACCTCGGCTTTACCGAAGGTATTGGTCCGCTTTTAATCAAGAATGTCGAAATCAACGGCTTTAACATCGGCATTTACGCCAAGGGCGAAACGGGAACGGCAACGCTCGAACATGTAACCATGGGCGGCCAGAGAAAATACGGCCTTGAAAACGACAACATGAACCTTGCTGTTCGCGCCCTGAGATTCAAGGGTAGCGTTCCTGCTGTTTACAATCACGGCGATTTTGCCATCATGAGTTTGCTTGACGGTCTGCTTGAATTCGACAACGGCAATAAAAAAGTCAAGCCCACTACAGCCATTTTGAACGAAAGCCACCTGTTTGCTAGATCCATGAAGGTTTCGCGCTACAAGACCATGATCAATTCCAAGAAGAAAGGCTACAACGAGGAAATGATCCAGGGCGAAATCATTGAATTTTCGACACAAGAGACCAAGCAACTTTGCCACAGCCCCAAGCAGTCGATGCGCCTAGCCGTTGCAGAAACTCCGGCATTCCCGGAACAGAAGCCCGACAACTGGATTACCATTGCCGGCGACTACGGCGGAAAATCGAACACGGGATCCGACGACTCGAAGGCAATTCAAGACGCTATTGATGACGGTGCCGAAACGCTGTACTTCCCGCCGGGAGGCCGCTGGACGATCAACCGCGACATCTACATTCGCAACCGCATTCGCCAGATTATCGGTATCGAAGGCCGCATTGACGGTAAAGGCAAGTTCATTATTGAAGCCGGAGCATTCAACGAACTCACGATTGAACGTTTCTCTGAATTCGGTAGCGGAATTATCTTGAAGGCAAAGCGCAACCTGCTATTGAAAAACATGATGGTGCGTTCGCTCGAAACTGCCGAAGTCGGCGGCGGAGACATTTACCTCGAAGACGTGACGCTTGGAACCCTCCAACTGAACTACCAGAAGCTGTGGGGACGCCAGGTCGCCTTGATTGGCGACACGAAGGGTCCGAAGATTACCAATAACGGCGGTTCTATTTGGATTCTCGGCCTTACCGCCAAGAAGGGCAACACCATTCTCCAGAACTTCAACAAGGCTCATGCCGAACTCATCGGTGTCGAAATCGTTGCAAGCGACAAGGCAAAAGACCGCCCGATGTTCATTAACGACAACTCCGGACTTTCGGTGACGGGCCTCCGTGAAACGCTTACCCGCGGAAACGCCTACCCCACCATTGTCGAAGAATCCAGAAAGGGATCCAAAATCAAGTCGCTGTACGGGAAAGACCTGAAGCACACTCCCAACGGCGGCGTAATGATTCCGCTGTTTACGGGTTACGCTCCGAAACTTGGCGCAAACGAAAAACCACAGGCGTTCATTCCCGACGAAATGGTGATTGTGCAGCCGAATCTCCTAAGAATGAAGGGTTCCGTGGTCGATGACGGTCGTGGCGACGGTCTTTGCGAAGACCCCGTACGCTGGACGAAGGGACTTGGCCCCGGAAAGGTCGTGTTCTCGGACAGCATGGCTTACGAGACCGACGTTTCATTTACGGCAAGCGGACGCTACAACATCATCTTTTCCGCCGACGACGGATACCAGACGGGCTCTGACACCGGTAAGGTTTACGTGTTCGACTTGCACTACACCACGCTCGACAACACCGGCGACGGATTCCCGAGCGGTAAGGGTGCCGCCACCTGGATTTCGGAATTCGACAACTTCAGCCCGCACAACTCCGACCACGAATTGCATGTTGCAAACGTGACGACCGGAAACGCTGGAAAGATCTATCTGCGATTCGACTTGTCAGCATTGCCGGGTCCGTTGTTTGATGCAGCACTCAAGCTGGAATTCAACAAGGATTCTATCAAGAAACCCGTACAGCTGAACATCTTTGGCCTTAAGGAAACAGGCAAAGACATGAACTTTGGCGACCAGAAGTTGGGCGTTGACTGGGTTGACTACGAACTCACCTGGGAAAACGCTCCGGCAAACCTCCCGCAGCAAAAGGGCGGCCAGTTCAACATCCGTAAGAACTCGGGTGGCGGCGTGGACACCAAGTACGCAGATTTCTTGGGCATTATCACCATTAACCCGAAGGCTCCTCTCGGCGCATTCCTGCGCACGCCGACCTTCACCGAATTCTTTAAGCGCAAGCATCCTTCTCAGCTTTACACTCTGATTTTGACCGCTGTAGAACCGGGCGAAACTGTTTTGGCAAGCGCTGCCGCAGGCAAGGAATTCGCGCCTTCGCTCTATGTCGGCTACTTCGACAACTCTCGCTCTGTAGGCGGCGAAGCCATGGACGGCGGTTATACGCTTACCAAGGTAAACATCGACATATACAGTTTGGAATGCGACTTCGACCTGACCGTCGGCTACCCGCAATTCGTGCAAATCGAAATCGTGAACGAATTCGGCAAGCGAATGCTAACGGTTGCCGCCCGCGACCTCGCCGGCGAAAAGAAGACTCACTTCAAATTTAAGGCTATGGCCTTCCCCACCGGCAAGTACATTCTTCGCGTGATTGGTGAAGCATTCACCGCCGAGCAGCAATTCTATATCCTGAACTAGGAGAAACCAAATGCAGTTCAAGAAACTATTAAGCCTTAGTGCAGCATTATTCATAACCGTCGCCTTGACCGCATGCGGCGACGACTCCAGTTCTTCTGCCTCAGACGAAGAATCCAGTTCCTCGGTACCTTCGTTCAAGTCGAGCAGTTCCCTGAGCACTCGCGCAGACATTGACTACAAGGATACAGTCAATCTCGGCGACACGCTCCGCATTTACCTGGAACTGTTCAAGGGCGATTCCTCCAAGATGGACGAAAGCGAAATCTACCTTGACAGCATGGCAACGACTTTGCCGATGTACCTGGGCGAATTCCCTAAGGGAAGCCGCATCAAGGTATTCGCAAGCATATCAAACATCGAGAGCGAACAGATTCGCATCAAGAGCGAATACGGCGACTACCTGCAGGCAATCAAGGCTGCCCCTAAGACGGCTGCACGCAAGGACTCCGTTTACAGGAATTCCTTGATTCCTAGCTTTGGCGCAGACTCTTCTGCCACCTTCAGGGATTCCAACACCTTCGTTACCTTTAACGACAGCCACTACTTCCTTGAAGTCGAAGGCGAATTCAGCGACGAGTCCAGCATGAAACTCAAAGTACTCGTCGACACGTCTTACTACAAGTACACCGGCGAAGACGAAAAGATTTCCATGAAGATGAACGACACCTTGCGCGGCATTCTTTTGATTGACAACGCCCCCAAGGAAGTGTCCATCGCATTCTCCGCTAGTGAAGGCTACAGCGTAAACCTCACCACCGTTGGCGAAAATATCATTCTCTACAAGCTTACCGATGGCGACAAGGAACTCGGTTCTTCGAAAACGAATCTCGACACCATGCTGGTACCGAACGATTCCGTGAACTGGTCCATCAAGATCAAGCCCGAATCTTTCTCAAGCATTTGGACCGGCCCGTACGCATTCTTCGAAACCATTACCAAGGCTCGCGAACTGGAACAGGGCGAATACTTCTCGAATCCGGATTCAATCATGTACCCCGGCGAAGCTTACGAACGCACTCGTCCCAAAGACGACATCGGAACTTACAAATACAACTTGCGTCAAGAACAGTTCGTGTGGATTGGCGACTACAAGAAGGGTGATTCCGTAATCGTCAAACACTGGATCCAGAACTACAACGACGAAAACTTCCAGAACGTATCTATTGAAATTCTAGACAAGAAAAAGAAATCGCAAGCAACAATCAGTAGTGCATACGGCGGGAGCTTCACTGTGAACGGAGACATGCCCGAAGGCCCGTATTACCTGCATTATCTTCGTTTGAATTCCGACCCGCTTGACCAGGGCATTCCTGACAGCCTGCGCTATGTGCTGCAGCTCTACACCATGGTCCAGCAACCCGGTCTCTTGAAAGAAATGAAGTTCTACGATTCCGAAAAAGACGCCACGTTGAAAGAAAAGGTTCTTGCCGTAGGCGACACCATGCGCTTCGAAGACTTTGACTTTACGATGACCGCCCATTCCAAGACTTCTTGGAAGGTTATCGGTTCTGACATTGCCTGGTTCGTGCCTTGCAAAACGCTTGACTACCTGAACAATAGCAGTAACTACAAGTCAGAAACTTGCGATGAGGAGCAGGAAATTTCGTCGAATTACTTGATTGCGCTCGAAGACGGAATTGGAGAAAAGGCTGAACTGATTGCCCAAAGCGTTGCCGACCCCTCTATGCGCGACACGCTTACCATCACGATTATTGCAAAAGCGGACTAATCTTCCCAGATTTGGTTCGGCAGTTTACCGATATCGCGAAAATCCAAGAGCCCTGCCGTCGGAGCGTCAACGCTTACAAGACGAGCCAGGGGCTTACCGGCGCGTTCAATGACGATTTCTTCGTCCTTGAGCGAAACCTGATTCAACATCGAGCCAAAATTCTGGCGGACTTCCATGGCTGAAACTACTTTAGACATGCCCTAAAAATAGTATATTCTGCGCATGGAAACCGAAAACAAGTCCTACACCGTCACTCAATACATGAAAGCCTTGAAGCAGAAGGTGGAATCAACCCCTGCCGTATGGGTGCGTGGCGTGATTACCCAGATTAATGAAAAATCAAAAATCGTTTACCTGAGTATTGCGGACTTTGAAGAAGGGAACGTAAATCCGCTCGCGACAGTACCGTTGTACTGCTTTGCGGCCAAATTCGCAGCCATTCGCGCCAAAGTTGAAAATTACCCGCAACCGTTTGAACTTAAAGAACAGCTCAAAGTCAGCTTTTTGATTAAGGCCGACCTGTATGTGCCTTACGGCAAGTTGCAGGCGCAGATTCTGGATATTGACCCCGTTTACACTCTAGGTGAACTTGCGCTTACCAAGAGTGCGATTTTAAAGAGGCTTGCGCTAGAAGGCTTGCTCGAAAAAAACAAGGCTTTGACACTCGCCGATGTACCAATACGCGTGGGACTTATTACCGGCGAAAGAACAGCCGCCTACAAGGACTTTACGACTAAGCTTGCAGAATCACCATTTAACTTCAAGGTGAAAACTGCTTACGCAAAAATGCAAGGCTCAGACACAGAACCGACCGTACTCGCCGCCCTCGAGGAACTCGCCAAGGATACGGAACTGGATGTAGTGTGCATTATCCGCGGTGGCGGAAGCAAGACAGACTTGAACTTTTTCGATAGCGAAGCCTTGTGCCGCGCCGTCGCCAATTACCCGCTACCGGTATTTACCGGAATCGGTCATGAAATTGACCGAAGCCTTTTGGATGAAGTCGCCTACCAGTCCTGCATTACACCGACCGATACCGCCAAGCGCTTGATAGACCGCGTAGCGGACAGCTGGAAAAAAATGCTTTCGACGGCACAAGAAATTGCAGGGCAGACAAAAGAAGCCCTTCACGACTATAAACAAGAACTTTCGAATACGGGCAATCGCCTGCAGCAAAAAGTAAATGCCCTGATTCAGAAAGAAGCCCTGAAACTTTCACTCTACAGAAGCAACATGCAAAAAGACTTGCAGTTTATTTTCAGAGGAGAGAAAGAACGCATCGCCCGCGACAACGAAGGTCTGCACCAGGGTTCCCGAAAAATTCTGGACCTTGAAAAATCAAAGTTCAACCTCATCGAACTCCGCGTGAAAAGCGCCGACCCCGAGACAACGCTTGCAAAGGGTTACACGCTTACGCTAGATGCAAATGGTAAATTTGTACGAAATAAAAGCCAGCTAAAGCCCGGCGATACGCTGACCACAAGGTTTAAAGACGGCAGCGTACAGTCAGTTGTAAAGTAATGTGAGATGTGCAATGTATAATTACTCATCACACATTACTCATTACACATTATTCAAATTCAGGAAGCGAATCAATCTTCAGGAAGCGCTTGGTTGCGGCATCCAACGCAAAATAGCGCACCGCATCGCCAAGCGACAACATCACGTACTTGGGAGTCAGAATCTGCAAATACTTGTTCAGCTGCACTTGTAGTGCTTGCCAAGTGTATTCGCCGGGAGCCTTGCATTCTACAAGGAGCCACGGGCGCTTTAAATTACCGGAAACCTTGAAATCTTGCACCAACAAATCCACTCGGTCATCGGTCTTGGGCTCCACCGTCGAAAGCGCAAACTCTACCGCAATCAAGTTCTGAGGGACCTTAACCTCGTCTATCAAGAAACGGATTGTCGCCTGGCGCACGCGCTCCTCGGGCGTATCGGGCACGTCCTTTTTGCGGATGGGGTCGAATAAGGTTTGATGCTTGAGGTCGTTCACTTTGGGGAAAGAATGTGGAGTGTGGAATGTGAAGTGTGTGATGAGAGGTGGGATGTGTTTTTTTTCAGTAAAATAAAAAATTCCTATAGACTTGACAATTTCCCAATCTTCAAACTATATTTGATTATATGAATAAAATCTTTGGACAGAACACCGCAGTAGCGGCAATGGCAGCAAGCCCGGCAGCAGCCCGAGCTATTATGGGGCTGTCCAGAGAAACCAAAATCTGTAAAGCATAACGCTTAAATCTAGACAACAAGTTTCAAGGACAGCCCCGTAAACGACTGCCCTATTTTTTTACAGCTCGTTCGTTACATCAAATTTGTACCCAAAACACAACTAAAACCATTAACTTAAAGAAATTTCATTGTTTTATTATTCTATAATTACGCCGTAAAACAAGTGATTTTTCGACAACTCCATAGGAGCATAAAATGCGCAGAAGACTTTTGAGCGAAGGTGCCAAGGAACTCTCTTACGAAATCCGCGAGATCGTGAAGAAGGCAAACCAGCTCAAGGCACTCGGCCTCCCCATCCACTGGGAAAACATCGGCGACCCGATTGAAAAGAAGTGCCAGATTCCCGACTGGATCAAGGACATCGTGGTGGACCTCGTCAAGACTAACCGCAGCTACGGCTACTGCCCCTCCAAGGGCATGCTCGAGACCCGCGAATTCCTGGTCAAGGAAAACAACAAGCTCGGCGGCGCCCAGATTAGCGTAGACGACATTCTGTTCTTCAATGGCCTCGGCGACGCAATCGCTACGATTTACGGTCTACTTTCGATGACGACCCGTATTATTGGACCTGCCCCCGCCTATTCGACCCATAGTTCTGCCGAAGCGGCTCACGCCCACACGGCCCCGATTACCTACCGTTTGCAGCCGGAAAACCACTGGTATCCGGATTTGGAAGAGCTCGAAAACAAGGTAAAGTACAACCCGAGCATCGCGGGCATTCTGATCTTGAACCCGGATAATCCGACAGGCATGGTCTATCCGCTTGAAATCCTCCAGAAAATCGTGGACATTGCCAAGCGCTACAACCTGTTCATTATTTGCGACGAAATTTACAACAAGATTACGTACAATGGCGCCCACGCTTACGCGCTCGCCGAATACATCGGCGATGTCCCGGGTATCGCACTCAAGGGCATTTCCAAGGAATACCCGTGGCCGGGCGCTCGCTGCGGCTGGGCCGAATACTACAACCGCGACAAGGACGAACAGTTCGACGCCTTCTGCCGCGCTTTGGATAACGCGAAGATGGTGGAAGTCTGCTCGACCACGCTCCCGCAGATGACGATTCCCCGCGTGCTTGGCGACAAGCGCTTCAAGGAACACCGCGACGCCTTGAACGAAAAGATTGGCCGCAGAAGCGCCATCATCAACGAAATCCTTTCCGACATTCCGGAACTGTATTTCAACCCGACCTACGGCGCATTCTACAACACAATCATCTTCCGCGAAGGCACGCTGAACAGCCACCAGACCTTGAAGATCGACAATCCGATTATCAAGAAAAAGGTGGAAGAATGGTGCAGCAAGACTACGAACCTGGACTATCGCTTTGTGTACTACCTGCTTGGCGCAAAGGGTATCTGCGTTGTGCCAAGTACAAGTTTCTGCACGGATTTGAAGGGATTCCGCGTGACACTCCTGGAAGAAGACGAAGACGAACTGCGCAGCGTGTTCACCACTATCCACGACGCAATCATAGAATACCTGCATAGCTAGTCTACACCTAACGAGGATTAGGAGGACTGTCAAAGACTGAAGGAGAGGGTATGAAAAAATTGTTTTTTCACATCGCTGTTGCAACGGTCCTCCTTGCGACAGGAATTCTTTGTGGTTGCGACAAGAAGTCGCAACAGTACCCCGTGACAGTCACCGTCCTTACTTATAGCGAATACATGGATCCTGAAATGCTTACCGATTTTCAAATGAAAAGCGGTTACAAGCTACAGCTGGTCGAATACGAAGCTCAAGATGAAATGATCGTCAAGTTGCAAGCCGCAATGGAAAAACAATACGACGTGATTATTGCATCGGACGTGATGATCCAGCAAATGATCCACTTGGGACTGATCAAGCCCATCGACATGGACAAAATTCCAAACAAAGTAAACATTGCGGATCAATTCAAGAATCCTGTTTACGACCCGAACAACATGTACACGCTTCCTTACCAATGGGGAACCACCGGGATTCTTTACCGCGACACGACGCTTAATCCAAGCGGTGTAAGCTACAACACTCTTTTCAACCCCATGCAGATCAAAGGCAAGTTCTGCCTGCTTGATGAATCCCGCTCCATGCTTTCTATTGCAATGCAAGCGAAAGGCATAAACGCCAACAGCTTCAGGCCCGAAGACATCGACAAGGCCGTCGAGTGGATCAACGAAATCAAGCGCGACCCGAATTTTGCCGGTTTTGAAGGATCCGTAAGCGCCAAGGACAAGATTCTTGCAAACGAGTACTGGGCAGCTATTGTATTCAACGGCGAAGCCATGGCCGCCATTTCTGAAGACCCGACACTACGCTACGCCATTCCCGTTGAAGGCAGTTTCATGTGGGTAGACGCAATGACTCTCAGCAGTCGCGCGCAGAATGTCGAAGGCGCATATGCCTTCATGAACTACATTCTTGATGCGCAGAACGGGGCGAAGCTGGCAACCACAATCAACTACGCCTCTCCGAACAGCGCATCACTCAAGCTCATTGACGAAAAGTTCAAGAACAATCGGGTAATTAACCCAACCCGCGAAGAAATCGACCGCATGGTTTTCTTACGCTACCCCGGCGACGCAGTCAAGCTTTTTGACGACGCCTGGAAAAACGTCAAGGGAAGATAAGTTCTAAAAAACGAACGCTCCTCAAAAGGAGCGTTTTTTTATTGTTCGTATGCGGGAGCCGCGATTGGCAACGGTGCAAACGGGGGCTCGAGTTCAATGCTAATCGGGCAATGGTCCGAGCCCATTACATCCGGATAAATTTCGGCATTGATAATATTGGGGACAAGGCCTTCATCTACGAAAGCATAGTCGATACGCCAACCCACATTGCGCTTGCGGGCCCCGAAAAGGTTCGACCACCAGGAATAGCGGTCGCGTTCTTCAGGGTGCAACAGACGGAACGAGTCTACAAAGCCGTTTTCGACATACTTGTCCATCCACGCACGTTCAATCGGCAGGAATCCGCTGATGTTTTCGTTTTCCTTGGGGCGAGCGATATCGATTTCCTTATGGCAAGTATTGTAATCGCCGAGCGTTACCACATGCTTTCCGTCGCTAATCCAGCGTTTGCTGTTTTCGAGGAAGGCATCGTAAAAGCGCAGCTTGTAGTCCAGGCGATCATCGCCCTGTCCACCATTCGGGAAATAAATGCTATTGAGAACCCAGTCCGGGAACACGAGCTGGAGCACACGGCCTTCTTCATCGAATTCCTCGATGTCAAAGCCATAGTTTACACGGTCAGGTTCGATTTGGGTATAGATGCCTACACCGCTATACCCCTTCTTGCGACGGCAAGGGTTCCAGTAGGCAAAGTAGCCGTCAGGATTCGCAACCTCTTCGGGAATCTGGTCCACCTCGGCGCGGACTTCTTGCAAGCACAAGATATCCGGCTTTGTTGCTGCAAACCAGTCCGTAAATCCCTTTTTGAGGGCGGAGCGAAGCCCGTTCACGTTCCAGCTATAAATATTCATGTTATACCCAATTCTTAATCCGCGGCAAAAATACATTTTTTTGACAGCACTAGGGAGTAAAGATGATTTTATCCCCCGAAACTCCGACTTTTCTGCCCAAAAACCAATTAAGGAAACAAAAAGTTTACACTCGCCGATTAAAAAAATAAACTTTCTAAAGAAAATAAATGCAAAACGAAATAATAAAATTATATTTAAGGCATGAAATCTACAATCTTGCTATTCTCTGGTTTCGCTATAGCTATTCTCCTTTCCGCCTGTGCCGGTTCAAACTCTGGCGATAATCTGGAAGTTCCGACGAACCTTCCCCCTATCTGCCGCGATATTGACTTTGTTGAGCAACCCGATATGCGAGAAATGTGCGGTGTCCGCACGGTTCACACCCTGGCCTATAAGAACATTCCGCAACAGCGTTACCTGATTAAACCGCAAGAAACTTCAATCGTAAGATCCAGCGGAAAACTCGAGCTCCGTTTCCAGAACTCCCTGCCACTCCTTTTGGAAGGCCCCATTACTGAAGAAATTGAATTTTCCCAACAGAAGCGCCTCGAAAAGATTAAGAATTCCTACGATTATCACGAAATTTACAATAAGGGCGCCCAGCGTATCCGTATTTTCAAGATGGGAATCCCGACCGACAAGGGCAATGTCTACAATTTCTGCTTCCGCGTTCCCGAAAAGAAGGGTAATGCCCGTACTCGTAGTGTCGCCATGGGTAACCATATCGAAACGTTAAGCTGCGAAGACTTCGATAAACTTGTCGCTGAAAACGCGAAGACGAAGTAATTTCAGATTTCGGAGTTCAGATTTCGGAATTGACGCCTACGGCGTATTTCATATCAAAATATTCCTATTTCGTCTAAATAAAATTAGACGATTTTTTTTGATTAAAATCGGATTTCCGAATTCCGAATTCCGAACTACCCAAGTTCTTTTGCTACATTTGTTCCCACGTCATGGCTGAAAGCAGATACATTCATAACGCCCTAAAGCAAGTGCACGTGAATACCTCGTGTACGTCCGTTGTCGGATTTTCGATTTCGGGGCTTGCGACCTATATCCAGCTCCCGGAACTGGATTTTTGTATTGATATGGGCGAATGCCCGCTTTCGGCGACCTCGTTGAATCACGTTTTCTTGACTCATGCCCACGGGGATCACGCCCGTTGCCTGATGCGTCATTACAGTTTGCGCAAGATGATGGGTGTTGAACGCGAAAGCACCTATTACATGCCCGAACGCATTTGCGAAGGAGCCCGTAACTGGATTCATGCCGAGGCCATGTTCGAAGGCGTGCCTGACACCAAGTTCCGTTACCCCGAAATTGTACCCGTCAATAGTGGCGACCTGCTGTTTTTGGAACACCGCAAGGACTTGGCTTTTGAAGCGTTCGAAGTCAGGCATTCCATTTATGCCATGGGCGGAACCCTGTACCATTACAAGAAAAAACTCAAGGATGAATTCTTGGGAAAGACTCCCGACGAAATTATCAAGCTGCGCGAAAGCGGCACCGAAATTACGCGAGAAGTGTATGATCCGCTGGTGAGCTTTATGGGTGACTGCATGGGCGAAAGCCTGCTGGAAAACCAGCGCATATTCCAGTCGAAGGTGCTAATTACGGAATGCACGTTCCTCGCCCCCGAAGACTACGAGATGAGCCACAAGAAAGGCCACACGCACATTAGCCAGATTGCAGATGCGTTGAACCGCATGGGCGACCAGGTGAAATGCGAAAAGATTATCCTTGCGCATTTTTCGATGAAGTATTCCGAAAAATACATTCGCGAAATGATTGCAAAGGAAATCCCGGAGAAATTTTTAGATAGAGTCGTCGCGTTTATTTAGTAGGAAGTAGGAAGTAGGAAGTAGACAGTAGGAAGTTGGAAGTTGGAAGTTGGAAGTTGGGAGTGGTTAGGAGCGTGAGGTTTTAATAAAGAATATGAGCGATATCGAAAACATTGAAGAAGTTGAAAAGGAAGTCGTAATCCCAGAATTTTACCGCGACTTGAAAGAAGATCCGGAATCGAAGGGACTGTGGCATTACGTGTTCCGTACTCACGGCGACCGCAAGCCGATTGCAACGCCTGACGGACTCCCCCACAAGCTGGATTTTAACTGGAAAGACATGTTCCCGAACATGGGCGACCGTGTAGAAGTCGAAATCGGAAGCGGCAAGGGCGGATTCCTTTCGGAATATGCGCCCAAGCACCCCGATACCGTCATTATGGGTAGCGAATGGGATTACACCTGGGCAAAGTTCGCCCAGCGCAAGATGGACAAGGCCGGCGCTCTGGCCAATGCCACCATGCTCCGCGGCGACGTATTCTTCTTTTTGCGAGACTGCGTGAAGGACAATACGGTAGATGCATTCCACATGTATTTCCCGGACCCGTGGCCAAAAGAACGCCACCACAAGAACCGCCTTTTGCGCCCGGACTTTCTGGTTGAAGTCGCCCGCGTATTAAAGCCTGGCAAGCGCATTTTCTACTGGGGTACCGATCACCAGGAATACAACGAAGTCGCGCTTGAAGTTTTCGACAACTTCAAGGGTTGCAAAATTCTGGAACGAAATACCGCAGAACCTACCGAAGGGATTATGACCGGCTTCGAAAAGAAGTACCGCAAGGAAGGTCGCCCCATCTACCGTAGCGTAGTGGAATTCGAAAAATGACACTTAGTGTCAAGCTAAATTGCTAATTTATTTGCCGTATGTTAAAGCACCTGTCGATTAGTGGATTTACTTTGATTGCGAATGCGGAAGTTCCGTTCCGCGATGGTTTTACTGCAATTACCGGCGAAACCGGCGCAGGAAAATCTGTACTCTTGAAGGCTCTTCGCATTGTATGCGGCGACAAGGCGCAATCGACCATGGTTCGTACCGGCGAAGAAAAGGCCGTCGTCGAAGCCACATTCGATATCACTAACGAACCGCAAGTGAAGAAGGTTCTTGAAGAACTGGAACTCGACAGCGACGACGAACTGATTATCCGCCGTGAAATTCAGGAGAACGGCAAGAGCCGCGCCCGCGTGAATGGTGCCGTCGTGGCACTCCCCGATTTGCAACGTCTGGGCGAAGAACTGATCCAGATGCACGGCCAAAGCGAACAGCTCTTACTGCGCGACATCCGCACGCATACGCAGATGCTCGACGACTTTGCCGGAAATGGCGAACTGCTCGCCGAATACTCTAGCGAATGGTCAACCTGGAACAAGATTCAAGACGAAATCCGCGCTACCGAAGAACGCGCGAAGAACTTGGCCGCCCAAAAAGACTTTTTGAAGTTCCAATTTGACGAACTTTCGAAAGCCGCCCTCAAAGAAGGCGAAGAAGAAGCCCTCGAAGAAAAGGTGAACAGCGCAAGCAAGCAGGAAGCCGAAACCCGCTACCTGAACGACATCCAGGGAATGCTGGGTGGCGAAAACGGGCTCTTGGACCAAGTGCAGATTTTGCAGTCCAAGTTGCGTTCACTTGCAGCAAAGCTCCCGGACTACGAAGATTACCTGAAGTCGCTTGACGAAGTGACGGACCCTTACGAAAGCGTTTGCAAGGACTTGCTGAGACTCCGCCCGGCAGCAGCCATGAGCGCCGCCGATATTGACCGCGCGAACGCCCGCATTGCGGCGATTCAGAAACTCAAGCGTAAGTACCGCACCGATGTCGCGGGCCTGATTGCCTTGACTGAACAACGCAAGGAAGAACTTTCGAGCCTCGAGAACTTGGATGCGGACTTGGAAGAACTTTCCAGGCAGTCTAAGAAGGCGTTGGAAGCATTGCAGGCGACCGCCCTCAAGCTCACGAAATCTCGCCAGGAAGCCGCCGCCCGCTACGACAAGGCCGTAAGCGACATCCTGAATACGCTCGGCATGCCGAAGGCAATTTTTGCGACATCGATTACTATGCAGTCCTTGTCGCCGAACGGCGCCGACAAGATTGAATTCACGCTCGCCCCAAACCCCGGCGAAGGATTCAAGAGCCTGCAAAAAGCGGTTTCGGGCGGCGAACTCAGTCGTGTGCTGCTTTCAATCAAGAGCGTGATGGCCGACCTCGACCGCGTACCCCTTTTGATTTTCGACGAAGTGGATTCCGGAATCAGCGGCGAAGTCGGCAACAGCATCGGCGAAGCTTTAAAGAATTTAGGCCAACACCACCAAGTGCTCACGATTACGCACTTGCACCAGGTAGCAAGCCGCGCCAAGAACCAGCTCGCGGTCAGCAAAGAAGAAATCGATGGCCGCACGTATACGCATGTGGTCGAACTGGACCACGAAGGTCGTATCAAGGAACTATCTCGCATGCTAGGTGGCGAATCCGACACGATACGCGAACATGCAAGACAACTTTTAGAAGTTTGACAGAGGCATTAAATGACACAAGAACAGACATCCGATATTAGACTGCGCTCGCGTATTTGGAGCGTTTTAAGGGCTATGGTTTTTATAGCCGTCATTGTCTTTATCTGGATGGGAATGGCAAAAACCGCCACCGCCCTGGTTGCAATCGCCCTGATTATGGGCTGGGTTAATTTGTACCAACTCCGTTCGCAAGAAATCGAAAAGCCCTATTATAGACTTTGGCTGAACGTGATTGACGGATTCCTTTCGTTTGCAGTGATGACCAGCATTTTTGTGCGCGATTTATTGCAAAATGACCAAGCCGAAAAGTTGCTCGCCGTCGGTTGCGTATTCCTGTTGGCCCGTCTTGTCGCGCACACGCTCTTTAGCCTCGGCGTGCTTCGCGAAGGCAAGTCGCTCCCCCGCAAGCGTCGCTGGAGTAAATTGTCAAACATTGCGATTACAGTAACGATGGGCGTGTACTTGTTGAATCTCGAAGATTACCAGCAGATTTGCATGGTGACGTCGATTCTCTTGATTATCGCCTCGACCGTTGCATACGCCTACTGGTATTACCGCGACCCGGCTCACAGAAAGCCGCTTTCGATTGCAAGCCAGCTCACCATGAGCCGCATTGTGCTGACCCCGTTTTTCCTGTGGGTTTTCTTCTACGACAACGACCTGGATTACAGCAATAACAGCCTCGTTTTCAAGAGCCTTTCGCTGGTGATGGTGCTCGGCTTTATGCTGACCGACTTTTTGGACGGTTACCTCGCCCGCAAACTCGGCGAAGTGAGCACTCTCGGCAAGTACCTGGATCCGTTCAGTGACAAAATTTCGAACATGACAATCTTCATGTGCTTTATCGCTACGGGGTATGCCCCGGTGTGGATGGTCGCCCTCATTTACTTCCGCGAATCGAGCGTCGAGACACTCCGTACTCTCGCCGCAAGCGAAGGACTGATTATGCCCGCTCGCCGCAGCGGCAAGTGGAAAACTGCGCTCCAGGGTATCGGAATTGTCGCCATTTTGCTCGGCGCCCTCGACCCCATGGAAACGATTATTCCCAATTATCAAGCATTTTGGGCCATTTTCCCGCAAGCTGTGATGGGCGTCATCACCGCAATTACCATTATTAGCGGTATTGATTATTTCGTCGCCAGCAAGCATATCCTGAAAAAATTCGTGTAAAAAACCCTTGACAAGGCTATAAAAATTTACTATATATGGTGCAACCTCGACGCGGGGTGGAGCAGTTGGTAGCTCGTCGGGCTCATAACCCGAAGGTCGCAGCGTTCAAGTCCTGCCCCCGCTACTAAAAAAGAATCCGATTCTTCAAGAACGGATTCTTTTTTTTTTATTCCTGTCATAATTTTGAAGGCGCATTCTTGCTAAATTTGAGCCGTGGCATTTTACTCTAACGAAATCATTCAGCAACTCAAAGCCCACGCAGACATTGCGTTGGTGATTGAAAACTTTGTACCGCTGAAACGTTCCGGAAATGGCCGCTACTTGGGCGTCTGCCCCTTCCACGATGACAGAAGCCCTTCGATGAATGTAAACCCGAGCCTGGGCATCTATAAATGCTTTGCCTGTGGCGCGGGCGGAGACGTGTTCAAGTTCGTCCAAGAACACGAAAAAATGGATTTTAAGGGGGCCGTGGAATGGGTTGCAAACTTTACCGGTTTTGCACTCCCCCAGCTAGGCGCCCCCGAAGATAGCGAAAAGACCGAAGAACGCGCCATGGTCCGCAGACTGAACGAACTGGCCTGCGAATGGTTTGAACAGCAGCTTGCCCTTTCGCCCAAAGCGCTACAATACCTTTCAAGCCGCCATATTACCGACGAGACCCGCAAGCTGTTCCATATCGGTTACGCCCCGGATGGACGCGAAGGCTTTATCGGCCATGCAGCCAAGAATGGATTTTCGCCACTAGACTGCGTCAAGGCGGGACTTGCCATCCAAAAGGAAAACGGCGGAATCTCGGACAAATTCCGCGACCGACTGATGATCGCCATCCAGAACCTTTCGGGCGTGATTGTCGCCTTCGGTGGCCGTGACCTCTCTGGAAAGAGCCACGCCAAGTACATGAACAGCCCGGAATCGGCGCTGTACCACAAAAGCGACATTCTGTTCGGCCTGCATCAGAGCCGCCAAAGCATCGCGAAAGAAAATGCGGTGATTATCGTAGAAGGCTACTTTGACATGATCAGCCTGTATCAAGGCGGTGTCACAAACGTAGTGGCTGCTTCGGGAACGGCGCTGACCGAAACCCACGCAAGCATTCTTGCCCGATACGCAAATACCGCCTACTTGGTATTCGACGGCGATGCCGCTGGTCAAAAGGCAACCCTCCGAAGTTTGGAAATCGTATTGCCCAAGGGAATTGCGCCCCGCGTGTTTGCACTTTCGCGCCCCGATGGCACTAAAATCGACCCCGACAACTTTGTAAACGAACGCGGGGCAGATGCATTCCGCGCCGCTTTGCGCGAATCCGAAGACTGGCTTTCTTATTTGGCCCGCCAACACGACATGCAAAGCCCTGAAGAGCGCGCCCGTTTTGTGACTTACACCAAGTCACTCGTAAAAAGCATTACCGATCGCGAACTTCAAAACCAGTATGTAAAGCTGATTGCGGAACGATTCAATACAAGCCGCTCCTTGGCCCAAGTGAAAAGTCTGAAGCCGCAAAAAGGCCCCGAAGAACGCCGCCCGATAGCGGCAAACGCAGCCACCCCCGGAGCACCTGAAGTGATTCCGCAATTGGAGCAAGCAGCCTCACTCGATTGGGCTAGCATTCCGCCGATGGAAATCCGATTCGCGAATCTGGTGCTTCGTAACCCGACGCTGATGGACCGCGCGCTGGAATATTTTGACATGGACTGGGCCGCAAGCGGAGTCCGCATGTTTGAATCTCCGGTGGTCGAAGAATTCGTGAATTCGGCAATTGCACTCTACGCCGAGACTGGCGCCGTTTCGCCGCAGTTGATGTACGAAAACGTGTCGCCCACGCTCAGGCTCTTTTTGGAAGGCTTGCCCGAGGAACAATGGAAAACTCCGCAAGAAATCATTGAGTTTTACCAGACGCTGACCGTGTTTTCGACCAAGCTCTGCGACAGACAAAAGCACATGATTCCGCTGACCAGCAACGAAGCGGTCGAAACGCGCATGCAGATGTCCAAGTTTACGCAGGGCATGCAAAAGTTGAACGCCCTGTTCAACGCCGAAAAAATCACCATCGACGCGTTCGCCGACCAAGTGGTCCGCAGCAAGGCGCAACTGATACTGTTCCAGTCGGTGATTCAAGGAGCACCGATGCCTGCGGCTCCGACGCCACCCATTCCAATTTCTACGCCGAGCGTCGCCGCAGCCCCCGCACCAGTCCAAGCCGAGTCCGCGATGCTTGCACAGACAATCCCGGCACCGAGTACTCAACCTGTTGCAAACGCACCGTCACAAGCTCCGGATGAATTCGCCGACGAGCAAATGTCTAGCGACGAACCGCCCGAGGGTTTTGAGCCCCCGCCACCCGAAGACGACGAAGAATACTCTTACGGCAACGACGATTACAGCGAGTCGAACGATTTTGATTACCAATAACCTCGAAAAAAGGCTTAAACGGCAAATTATCGGAAAACCGCACCGGTTTTTGGCGATTGCCCCTCTCGGTTTTGAACAGACTCTTGTTCGCGAATTGCAAGGTTTCGGGCTAGAATTTACCGATGCCCAAGGCGCCCCTGCTATTGCAGGAGACGGCAAGGTTGAATTCACCGCGAAAATCACCGAAGCTTGGAAAGCTGTGGCCTACAGCCGCATTGCAAACCGCGTGCTGATGCACATTGCCGATTTTAAGGCAGAAAACTTCCGTGACCTCGAAAAGAAAGCCGCCGAAATTCCGTGGGAACTTTATTTAGACGAAAGAACGCTCGATAACTCGCTACAGACGAAAGACGAAAGATTACTGAACATACATGTCACCTGCAAGCTTTCGCGACTGTACCATAGCGAAGCCATCGCAGAACGCCTGAACAACGTAATCACGCAATTTCACATGGCCCAAAGCGAAGCGAGCTCAAAGGGCGAAGCCCGACCCCATACCCCACCCCCTCAAAACCTCTACGTCACCCTTATCAATGACCGATGCACCATTTGGCTAGACCTTGCCGGCGAGGAACTTTACAAGCGCGGTCACGAGCGGTTCGTGAACGACGCCCCCCTCAAAGAAACCATAGCCGCAGCGATGCTGTTCGAAGCCTGTTCATTACCATCACCTGCCTGTCCACTTCCTACTGCCTACTGCCTACTTGATTTAATGGCTGGCAGCGGCACGTTCAGCCTCGAAGCTGCCTACATGGCAAACGGACTCATTCCAGGGAAAAGTCGCGATTTCGCACTCAAGCACCAGCCAGCATTCAAACCCGCTACCTGGAACCACATCGTCAAACAAGAGCGTGTCATTCTGAGCGAAACGCCGAACGGCGTGGAGTCGAAGAATCTAATCACGCGCATCCTCACCAGCGACATTTCGCCTAAAGCCGTCAAAATCATCAAGCACAATGTGGAAAGCGGTCCGCTCGCAGACATCGCTCCAAACGACGCCACACCGACAATCACCCCCCAACTTCGCGACTTTTTCAGCTACACCGCAAAAGAAATTGCCGACGCATGTTCCTGCAATTCGAACTCGGGCGAAGCCTCGCCCGTTATCGTGTTGAACCCGCCCTACGGCAAGCGCCTTGATTTTGACGCACCCAAGCTCTATACGCAAATTGGCCGCCGACTCGCCAAACTTTCGCGCGACCTAACGCCCTTCGGCAAGCAACTCACAGTAGCAATCCTTGCTCCCAAAGACGACAACCGCCCAGGCTCCAAATACACTTGCACCGCAAACTTATTGCACGAATGCCCCGCGCTCGCCCCGCAACAAAATCCGATCGCAAAATGCATCGCCACCAGCCACGGCGGTTTCAGCCTGAACGTGTTTATCGCAAAGATTTAAACTTCTGCTTCGGGCAGCACCTTCGTGCGGCGCATAAAGGCAAGCGTTTCTTTTTCACCTTTTTCGGCAAGCATCTTGAGCAAGTAAAGCAACTTGCGGTAAGTTTTTTCGGTCATCTTTTCGCAAGCCGTACTTTTAGTCAAATACAAAAGCGGCGATTCTTGCGTATAGCCCGCCTTGTTGTACGTCTTGGATGCGGCCACACGATCGCAGAACATCTCTTTAATGTAGCGGTCCGGCATATCAATCGGCACAAGCTTCTTGGTCGCCATTTCATAGTCATACCAGAATTCAAAATGATGTTTGTTCCGGCCCTTATGATGCATCCAAGCCAAGCTATAGCCCTTGTCGTTGCGCTCCCCGTTGTTGGGAGACTGGTCACCCATGTAGTACTTGGCTCCCGGAATAAATTCAGTCGGGCTGTACTTCGACAAATCGTGAAACAATCCCTGGAACCCGATTCCAGCCCTAAAGCAAAGCCGAATCACCTCGTTTCGGTGTTTCGTAATCGTTATAAAGTGTTTAAGCGGATGCATTTTCGCTCACATGTTTTTCACAGTCGGACGACTTCGTCGCAAATTTCAGACATTGCCGAACGGTGCGTCACAAAAATCATGGTCTTGTCGGGGTAAGTCGCAAACAGTCTTTCGAACAATTCGCGCTCCGTCGATTCGTCAAGCGAAGAACTCACCTCGTCAAACAACCATACGTTCCCGGGCCGCAAAAGCCCGCGGGCAATTCCGATTCGCTGCGCCTGGCCCTCGCTCAAGCCGCGACCGCGCTCGCCGATTTCTGTATCCAAGCCTTCGGGCAAATCCAGCACAAAGTCGGCGCACGCCGCGTGCAAAGCCTGCATCATTTCTTGTTCGCTCGCATCGGGCTTCGCCAACTGCAAATTTAGGCGAACACTCCCGCTCAGCAAAGTATTGCCCTGCGGTACGTACACAAAATTCGTGCGGGTCTCTTTGCCAATCGCGCACACCTCGGAATTTGAATAAATTAGCATTCGACCGCTATCAGGCCTTACAAAGCCGAGCAGCAACCGGAACAAAGTCGTCTTTCCGGCACCAGTCTTGCCCATAATCGCCGTTTTGGAGCCAGGCTCAAAATCGTGACTGAATCCTTCCAGGACCTCGTGCCTTCCCGCCGCATAGCCAAAATGCAGGTTCTCGAGTCGAACCCCGAGCGAGCCTTCAAGCGCCACAGGCGTTCCGTCCACTTCGGGCTCCTTGGATTTTTCAAGATCTTCCAAGCGGTCTATGCTCGCCGTCGTATGCACCACTTGCGGCACCATGTTCAAAATCGAAAGAATCGGGTGCTGAATCTGGCCCACCAGTTGCAAGAACGAAGTCATCATACCGAAGGTAATCGCTCCATCGCGAAGCCCGAGGCCGCCCCAAATAAAGGCGAGCAAATAACCCAGCCCAAAGGCAGACCCGAGCGCAAAACGGGAAAGCGTGGTAAACCGCGTACGGCGCAACACATCGCTTTCCAAGTGTTGTTGCATGTCGCCCAGGCGGTCCGCAACCCAGCTTTCACTTTCGAGCGAACGCATGAGCACGTTGTGTTCTACACCCTCTTGCACCTGCATCTGGATTTTGGATTCGCGCTCACGAATCGCAAGCGTCATGTTCCTGAGTTTGCGAGACACCAGTTTGCCGAGCACAATCGCCACCGGCGTAAGCAACAGCAACGCCCAAGCGAGCCGCGGGTCAAACCAGCGCATCAAAAGGAATGCGCCCACCAGCTGTAGCGTCGTCACAATCATTTGCGGCAAAGTTTCCATGGTCGTGGTCGACACCGACTCGATATCTTTCGAAAGCCTAGACGCCACATCACCCGAATGCAGTTCTGCCCCCGCGTAAAGCTTGCGCAAGAACAAACCTTCGAACACCTGCAGGCGCAAGCGATTCGACTGACGAACCATCGCCACATTCGTCATATAATAAAACAGGATACGCAAAACAATCGCACCCACGACCGTTGCCACAAGCAGTGCAATCATTTGCACGATGTCATCTTGACTACCCGTGCGAATTGTTTCATCTATAAAACGCTTGCTGAGCCATACCATTAACAGCCCAAGCGAGATTCGCCCCACGCCAAATACAATGCGAAGCGCAATGTTCAGGCGGAATCCATCCGTCCTATTCCATAACCACGAAAGGTATTTCATTCGACTACGTTCACGTTTTGCCACTGCGAAACAATGCCCTTGACATCGTTCAAGGCATCGTCGGCGGCAACGTCGTATTCGCTACAGAGCGCATCGGCAAGCGCCTCGACCGTAAATTCGCCGAGTTCACTCGCGCGTTGCCACAGCCAAGAAGCCGTTTCGTTGAGGCAAAGGAGCTTCCCGAAATCGAGAGCGCCAACGCCTTCGCCCATAATCACCTGTTCACCGCAAACTTCGCGCAGAACAAATCCTTTTTTGATGTGCATGGTGTACTCTCCTTCTAGAAATTCCGGATTCGAATGTAGACTCTATATAATTTAAGCAAATAACGACGCAAAGGTAAAAAATTGACCCACAATTTTTGGACAAATTGTATAAAAGGCGTGTAAAGAGATCTTTTGTAACCATTTGGATGCACAACATGCGTTACTTTAGCATAAATTTGTTTACGTTCAGCATGTTCACGGCCCTGTAAATTGCCGTCACCCATCAAAGTCACATGGTCGCCCGCTATTTCCATAACACGGTGAATCACATACCGGTTGTCGTCTGTCTTCGCAAGCACCACATCCATCGGTTTCACGTTTTCCGGACGAACAAGCGCTACACTGTCGCGGCCACCTTCAATAAAAGGCCTCATGCTTTTTCCGTTCACCGGGAAAATCACCTCGAGCCCTTCGCCCACAAGGCGAATTGCCTCGGAAAGAATCATCGAATCATCTTTCTTTTGCATTTCATTTCCCGTTAGCCCGAAATCGTCTCGCAGCACAGCTTTGCCGCATTTTCGTCGGGCAAGCATTCCAGGTACCACACCGGCACATTCATCGCCAAAGCGTTTTCTGTCTTATGCAAGCCGTCGGCAATAACCGATTCCCAGCGTTTGCCCGAAATACAAGGGACCAAAGCAGCGTACGCCCGCACGCCGCGCAAACGTTCAATCTTGTTGTACGGAGCCTGCGAAAGCATCACGAAGCCGCCCAACGGATAAACCTCATTCTTGTAGCAAGGCGTCTTTCCGCTCCAAGGCGACCCGTAAACGCGCGTAACGCCATTCCCTTCCGCATCGTTTTCAATACGCACCACGGGATTGTCGTCGTTCAAAAGTTCCGAGCCCTCGTTGTACTTGAGCCATAGCCTTGCATGCGTACTCTTGCCCGTACCGCTCTTGCCCAGGAACATGTAACCCTTGTCCTCGTAATTTACGACAGCCGCATGGAACAGCGCCGTATTATAAGGCGCCGACGCAATCGCGTAAAGCACCATAAGCGCATTGTTCACGGCAAACTTGAGCAAGGCCGCAGCCGTACCTTGCGGTATAAACAGGGTTGCCGTCTTGTAGTCTTTTGAACAAACTAACACACCCGTTTTTTTCTTTTGCAAACGAAAATCAAACACCGAATTTTGCCCGGCGGTAAGTCCGCAAACAATCTGCTGGCCCTCTTCATCTTGGCAAAGTTCTTCGGTATATGCAGGAGATTCGCCATATTCCACACGCATTAAAAAAAGCCCTTCACCCGCTTTTTCGGTAGCAAACGGAGCATAATTGTCCATGCAGTCAGCAAAAAAATTCTCGCTAATATTTTGAGAAACTTCAAACAAATGAAGCGCCACCTGATAACGGCGTGCGTTTCCTGCAGAAATCATAGGGCAATTCTCCTGCGCTTAATGCGCTTTGGAATCAACGAAATAGTCGCACGCCAGTACTTGAGTTCCTTAAATACGGCGTTCACCGGGTCAAAAGTAAGCCACGAAAGGGCTTGCAAACGATCCTTGAACCAGCGAACAAAAACATTCTTGGGTTTAGGAACTTCTTTATGTTGTCCAAAATTACCACCTGCAAGAGCAAGTTTCAAAAGTCGCTCGCCACGTTTGCGGTCTGGCGCACAAAGCATCAATTCACGTTCAAGCCCGAGCACCTCTTGCAACACCCACATTACAGCACCGCAAGCGCGCATCATGCTTAAATTTTTCATGACACCGACAGCCGCATTCCGGTCGCCTTCGGTAGAATGCCTGAGCAGCATCAAGTAGTCGGTGTACTGCCTGAATCCGAGGCCGCCCGAATAAAAATGTTGCTGCAAATGCGCAAGCTGCATCACAAGTGCAAATTTGATCGACGGCGAATAAAAGCCCTCGGGAACAAGCGTCGCTTTACGAATTTCTTCATTCAAGAATTTTTGAAGCGCCCCATTGCGGAACGGGATTCCCGATGCAGGCTTGAAATGCACCTCCACCGTGACTCCATCCTTATTTTTGGGCAAGTGAATATGGTGCCGCGAATAGGCATGGTCATCGGTTTCCGCATTCAACAAATTCAACTTATAAAGCAATTCGGTTACACCCTTGCGGCCGCCCTCGACCCAAATATCGATATCGCCACACTGCCTACCCAGCGGATCCGGATAAAGCCTTGCATTGGCAGGGCCCTTGAGCACCGCATTCTTGCGGCCAGCACCGTCAAAAATCTGCGTCAGGCGAGCAGCCTCTTGGTTCAAGAGAGCATTCATGCCCGCAGTGCCCTCGGCATCCATGGACCAGCGCAACAAAAGAGCCCTTGTAGGCCTGAAATCTTCCGGAAGTTTCTTGACCGCGTTAAAAACGATGCCCAAGACACTCTGGCGCTTCGCCAGCTTATAAATAGCCTTCCAGTCTTCTTCGGAAGGCGCCTCCTCAAGCCCCTGCAACTTGCCCGTCGTATCGAGCGCAAGCTGCAACAGTTTAAACAAGAGCTTGTCTGTTTTCTTCAGAATTAAACCCATGGCCCAAAGATAGAAAAAAGGGACCGAAACCGGTCCCAGAAATTGCACTAAACATTTATATCAAACAATGGGATTACTCTCGTTACCAAGATACGCTGCGCCACCAGAATACAACAACAGCGCGGCCTTGGTGCGGCGAACATTATAGATTTCCATCTGAGGCTTTTCATACTTCTTTTTCGTTTTCATACAGATCTTCACCATCAGTAAAGTTTCGTTAAAAGACGAATTCTAATCAGCACACTCAGGGGAACCGGTACAATCTAGAACGTCACCACCACCGCTATTCTGAAGAATCGCCCCCTGGACGTCAAAAGTAATGACATCCATCTGCGGCGCTTCGTATTCTTTCTTAGAACTCTTTTTTTCAGCAATTTTCATTTTCACGCACCACGTTTTTACCTAATAATAGTTTTTTTCCCGTTCTTGTAGTAGGTTCCCTTCGCGGTCGGCTTGGAATTCATGCTTCGGCCCTTCAAGTCGAACCAGCGGTCCATGCGAACCTCGCCCGTAACCGTGTTGAGTTTGCCCGTTTGGACAACAACACCATTCTCGTCTTCGATTTCAATATCAAGTTCGCTCGGAAGAAGGAAGCTATTCTGGTCGCCGAGAGCAGACTTTGCCAAGGCTTTCGCCTTATGATAAACGAGGTAGGCACGCATCGGATTGCTCCAGGCACCTTCAGTTGTTATCACGAATTCGCCCAACTTTGCCCCACTGCATTCCTGGTTAGCAAAGACATAGATGGGGTTTTCGTCGTCCATTACAAACTTGGTATAGTTATAGAGTCCCTTGAATTCCCATGCACCCGAAGTAGTTTCTTCGCCCTTAGTCGTCGTGTTCAAGGTTACAGACTCAGCAATGTCAAAAGTCACCTGAGGAGCCGAAGGCAAGACTACATAAGGCGTATTAGGCATGACTTTTCCCGCTTTAACCACCTTAAATTTCCAGCGATTATCTTCTTTCACAACCTTCTTGAACTTGTATACAGTCGCATTCTTAACATTGGCCGTATCAATCTCAAACGGAACATACAGCGTAGAAATCTTGTTCACGTTGAACGAACGATCCAAAGTCACGCTATTGACCACAATGTCAGATGCGATTTCAACAGTATCAGCCTCTTCAGGATTCGGGGTTCGATCGCCACCATAGTTGCCATTGATGACGGCAGTACGTGTAGTCACAATTTCGCCGTCCACCTTGGAGTTAGTTTCCGTGACGGTAATTGCGCCATACTTCGTTTCAACAGATTCCGGAATCCACTTGGCGTAGAAGGTCGTATCGCCTGTAGAGCCCTTGGCAATACCTGTCACGGCATCGCCTTCGAATTTTGCGTTAGTAAACCAGCCACCAAAGATGTAACCAGTACTGTCTGCAGGCTTCCTTAATGTAACATTATCATCAACAGTATACAAAGAATCACAATAGGATTTATCCGTTCCAACATAAGTAATCTTGTATATCTTGTTCAATTTGCCATACAATGTCAAATTTCCAATCGTTCCAGATTCGATTTTCGTCACTTTTTTAGTAAACTTTTTGTCACTAAACCATCCACCAAACCTATAGCCTTCTGGTACAGAAGAAGCATACTTAATTCCCGTACTAGTAAGAACCGTATACGTTTCTGGATTCTTAGGGTCATTGACACATCCTTCACACACATAAGTAATCGTGTATACGATAGGATCGCTCCATGCAGGATAAAGAGTAAGAGGAGCATCATCTTCGTAACTCGCACCAAAATCGTAGACTTTTGCTCCGTTCGTATCAGTCGCCCAACCAGTCTGGGCATATCCCTTACGGTTGAAATAGCCTGCAGTATCCAGCGTAAAGGGCTTTCCATGCTCTTTGAATTGGTCCGTAATAGCACCTTGAGAATTGTTGTCAGCTAGGTACATGATCCTGTATGATTTCTTGGTCCACTTGGCATAGAAAGTCTTGTCGCCAGTCGTTCCCTGAATCAACTGGGAAGCCGGGTTGGTGAAATTGGCATCGTAGAACCAACCCTCAAACACATAGCCTTCAGAATCGGCCGGAGCAGCCAAGGCAAATGTCGGCGTTTCAATGGTATAGAAAACTGGATTTTCACCCGCATTTGACACACCATTCATTTCGTAAGCAATCGTGAACGTATCGAGCACCCATTTTGCATACAGGATAATGCTCTCGTGAATTTGCGCTGCAAACTGATAAGGATTCTCGCCTTCTGCATCCGTAAACCATCTATCAAATACATAACCAGTATCCGCAATCGGATCAGTCGGAGTTGAAACCGTATCGCCGGCACCTACGCGGACATAATCCACAGTTGTCCGACCATGTTGATTGGCGTTATAAGTCACCGTATAGGTTTCCACATCAGTCCATACAGCGTACAAAACAAGACTATCAGATGCGGTCACTGTATCCAAAGAAACCGAGTCGCTTTCGAGAGCCCCTTCAGTCAATGCCCAACCGGTAAAGTAGGACCATGTTTCACATTCATCTTCTGTTCCTGACACATATTTTTTGCAGCGAGTTGTAGGTAAAGCTCCTAGACCTTCCACTGTGATAACTTCGCCATTAGCCACTTGCTTGGTTTTGGACTGTTCTCCCAACGAGAAAGATCCCGGAGCAACATTGAAAATGATTGTATTGAGTGGCGCCCAAACAGCATAGAACTTTGTTGATTTGGAAACAGTCCCCAAATTTTCGAGTGATTCTGTAGCATCGGCAGTTGCAGCCCAGCCTTCAAAAGAGAATCCATTTCGTGACGGCTTGCCGACTTCGTTATCGGTAATCGCCATTCCACTAGCCAAGTAAATATTCTTGGTTACTACAGAACCGGCAAAAGCACCACCATTTGCATTGAAAATAATCTTGTAGCCGTCGGCACCGTAACCGTTCAAGGAAAGTCCTGTTTGACCTACGGACCAAGGTTCTTCTTTACAGGAACCATCATCGTTTGTGCCATTCAAAGCGCAAGCAACGCTATCAGCATTGGTTTCGTCGACCTTTTGTGCATTTGCTTTGGCACTGTCAATTAAACCGGCAGTCGTGACATTTGGAGTACAATTCTTTTGACAACTCGAGCCACCAACACCGGCAATGTCACCACCTTCAAAATAATTATTCTCTGTAGTGATAGTCCCTGAATAAACGTTTCCAGTAATACCTCCAGTAAGACCATCTGTTCCAGTATTCACAAGACCCGGGCCAGCATACACACAAGAAGAAACCGAAACATTAGTCTTAGTGATGCCGATAATGCCACCAACATATGCAAGACTACCGCTAGTATGAATTTCAACAAGACTCAAACAATTTGATATAGTTCCCTTCTTGGCGTTACCGACAATACCTCCAACGCCTTGACCATTTCCCGTCGTCCTGATGGTTCCTGAAGCCGCTACACAATCCAGAATTTTATTGGCTCCATTTTCATTCATCCAGCCGACAAAAGGTCCCACAGAAATCTGGCTATCTTCCCTTCCCAAAATATCGCCAGCATTAGTCGCAGCCTGAATATCAACGTTCTCAAGAATTAAATTCTTGACTGTTCCGCCTCCAAGCACAGCGATAAAACCAAGATTTTGAGCGTACTTTTTGTCTATTTGAGCAAGTTCCGATCCGTTGATGTACATGTTCTTGATCACATGACCATTACCATCAAAAGTTTTACTGTATTTCGCATTACCATCTCCAGGCGCAATCGGAATCCAAAGATGCCCGCCCAAATCAATATCGGCAGTCAACTTCGCGTTGCCACTATTATAGTTCTTAGCATACCAAGCGAGCTTTGCCTCGGTATCGATGATATAGTAATCACCTTCTTTTGTCGGCTGAACCGCATCGGCATATTCACCGCTCCACGCCGCAAAAGCCTGTGCTACAAACAACATAATGGCGCATACAAATACACCACAAAATCTATTCGTGAGAATATTCTTGTCCATCAAAACCAACCTCGTTTTTATTGACGCGCATAATATAGACTTATCCCCACAAAATTCAAAGGGATTTGCGTCACACTGCGTTTAACAAAAAAACAACACCTGCGAAATTTGTGCAAAATCGCCATTTATAAGATTATTTTAAGATTTCTGTAAGAAAGAAACTACTTTACAAAGTGTCGTTTTCAGCTAAAAAAACGGCAGTTTTGGGGTCATTTTTGCAGATTTACCCCTATTTCGGCGCCATTTTGCGCGTCAACACGCAATTTTTCTACATTTTAGCCCGAAATTTGGCGTCTTTTTACCCGCATTTTTTACGAGTAACGCCGCAGATTTTAAAGACACAAAAAGAGGATTATTATGCCGAAACTTCGTTCGCTCAAGACTATGGAAGGCCGTGAAATGGCCGGTGCACGCGCCCTGTGGCACGCAACTGGAACCAAGGTGGAAGACTTTGGCAAGCCAGTGATTTGCGTGGTGAACAGCTACACCCAGTTTGTTCCGGGCCACGTTCACCTGAAGGACTTGGGCCAGGTGGTCGCCCGCGCGATTGAAGCCGCCGGCGGTGTCGCGAAGGAAATGAACACCATCGCCGTGGATGACGGTATCGCCATGGGCCACGACGGCATGCTCTACAGCTTGCCCTCCCGCGATTTGATCGCTGACTCTACCGAATACATGGCTAACGCCCACCGCGCCGACGCCCTCGTGTGCATCAGTAACTGCGACAAGGTGACTCCGGGCATGCTCATGGCCGCCATGCGCCTCAACATTCCGGCAATCTTCGTGAGCGGCGGCCCGATGGAAGCCGGTCACGTGACCACGAAGGACGGCAAGGACCGCGCCCTCGACCTGATTGACGCCATGATCGATTCCGCCGACAGCACCATCAGCGACGAAGACGTGGCCGCCATCGAAGCGAACTCCTGCCCCACTTGCGGTTCCTGCTCCGGCATGTTCACCGCAAACTCCATGAACTCCCTCACCGAAGCGCTCGGCCTTAGCCTCCCGGGTAACGGCACGATTGTTGCCACCCACGCCGAACGCAAGAAGCTGTTCGAAGCCGCCGGTAAGCGCATCGTGGAACTCTGCCACCAGTATTACGATTTGAACGACGACAGCATCCTCCCGCGCAGCATCGCCACGAAGGACGCCTTCGAAAACGCCATGCGCCTCGACATCGCCATGGGCGGCTCCTCCAACACAGTGCTTCACTTGCTCGCCGTGGCTCAGGAAGCGGGCGTCGACTTCACCATGAAGGACATCGACCGCCTTTCCCGCAACACGCCGTGCATCTGCAAGGTGGCCCCGACCGTTCACAACATCCACATCGAAAACGTGAACCGCGCCGGTGGCATCATGGGCATCCTCGGTGAACTGGACCGCATGGGACTCCTCCACAAGGACGCGAAGACCGTCCATGCGAAGACCATGGGCGAAGCTCTCGAAGTGAACGACCTGAAGCGTAACCCCAGCGAAGAAGCCAAGCAGCGCTACCTCGCAGGCCCCGGCCGCAAGTACAACCTGGTCGCCTTCTCCCAGAACTTCATGTACCCGGACCACGATTTGGACCGCGCTACGGGTGCTATCCGCGATGGCGAACACGCCTACACCAAGGACGGCGGCCTCGCTGTTCTATACGGAAACCTCGCTGTCGATGGCTGCATCGTGAAGACCGCCGGCGTCGATGAATCCATCTTCAAGTTCACCGGCCCCGCCGTGGTGTTCGAAAGCCAGGAAGATGCCGTGAAGGGCATTCTCGACCCGAATGTGGTGAAGGCAGGCGACGTGGTCGTGATCCGCTACGAAGGCCCGAAGGGTGGCCCCGGCATGCAGGAAATGCTCTACCCGACCAGCTACCTCAAGAGCCGTCACCTGGGCAAGTCCTGCGCCCTCCTTACCGACGGTCGTTTCTCCGGCGGTACGAGCGGCCTGAGTATCGGCCACGCTTCTCCGGAAGCCGCCAACAAGGGTAACATCGGCCTCGTGCACACGGGCGACGTCATCGAAATTGACATCCCGAACCGCAGCATCAACGTGCAGCTCACCGACGACGAACTTGCCGCACGCCGCAAGGAAATGGAAGCCCGCGGCGCCAAGGCATGGCAGCCGGAACACCGCGATCGCGTTGTCAGCAAGGCATTGCAGGCTTATGCGGCAATGGCCTCAAGCGCAGATAAGGGTGCCGTGCGCGATTTGTCTCTGATTGGAGTAAAGTAAGAAAAGGAGATCCCGGCTCTGGGCCGGGATGACAATCAAAAAAAGTCAAAAAGACTGAGAAGAAAATGGATTCTCTCCTTAAACCTTTTATGAATTCCCGCAAGGTGTATGTTCCGGGAAAAATGTACCCGGACATCCGCGTGGGAATGCGCGAAATTTTGACTGAAGACCCCGAAACGCCGGTAGTTCCCGTGTACGACACGAGTGGCCCTTACAGCGATGTAGATGCCAAGCTCGACGTGACGAAGGGCATCGAGCGTTTCCGTGAATCGTGGATTATGGAACGTGGCGACGCCGAACAGCTCGACGACATGACGTCGGCTTATGGCCGCGCCCGCCGTGCAAACCACGAACTCGACCACCTGCGCTTTAACGCGGAACACCACCCGCTCCGCGCGAAGCAGGGGCATCACCTGACGCAGCTCGACTACGCCCGCAAGGGAATCATCACCAAGGAAATGGAATACGTAGCAATACGTGAAAACCAGCGCCTTGACGAGTTGCAAGCTCAGGGCAAAATCAAGATTGAAGGCTCCCCCATTACGCCGGAATTCGTGCGCGACGAAATCGCCGCGGGCCGTGCGATTCTGCCGGGAAACATCAACCACCCGGAATGCGAGCCGATGATTATCGGTAACCGCTTCCTCACGAAAATCAACAGCAACATCGGCAACTCCGCCATCACCTCTTCTATCGAAGAAGAAGTCGAAAAGATGGCCTGGTCCGTGCGCTGGGGCGCCGACACCGTGATGGATCTTTCCACCGGAAAGCACATCCACGAAACGCGCGAATGGATTATCCGCAACAGCCCCGTCCCTATCGGAACGGTGCCTATCTACCAGGCACTCGAAAAGGTGAACGGCAAGGCCGAAGAACTCACGTGGGAACTGTACCGCGACACGCTCATCGAGCAGGCGGAACAGGGCGTGGATTACTTCACGATTCACGCGGGCCTCTTGCTGGAACACATTCCGCTCACGGCCAAGCGTACCACGGGTATCGTGAGCCGCGGCGGTTCCATCCTTGCCCTCTGGCAGATGCGCCACCACCAGCAGAACTTCTTGTACACGCACTTCCGTGAAATCTGCGAGATTCTCGCCGCTTACGACGTTGCCGTTTCTTTGGGAGATGGTCTGCGTCCGGGAAGCCTCGCCGATGCCAACGACGCGGCCCAGTTCGGTGAACTGGACACGCTTGGCGAGCTCACGAAAATTGCCTGGGAATACGGCGTGCAGGTGATTATCGAAGGCCCGGGTCACGTGCCCATGCACAAGATTCAGGACAACATGGCGCGCCAGCTCGAAAAGTGCCACGGCGCCCCATTCTACACGCTAGGCCCCCTCACCACCGATATCGCACCCGGTTACGACCACATCACATCGGCCATCGGCGCGGCACAAATCGGCTGGTACGGCACCGCGATGCTCTGCTACGTGACGCCCAAGGAACACCTCGGGCTCCCCGACCGCGACGACGTGCGCGCAGGTGTGGTCACCTACAAGCTCGCCGCCCATGCGGCCGACCTTGCAAAGGGCCATTTCGCAGCGCAATTCCGCGACGACGCCCTTTCGCGCGCCCGCTTCGACTTCCGCTGGAACGACCAGTTCGCGCTATCGCTCGACCCCGAGAAGGCGATGGAATTCCACGACAAGACGCTCCCCGGCAGCCAGGCGAAGGCAAGCCACTTCTGCAGCATGTGCGGGCCGAACTTCTGTTCAATGCGCATCACAAGAGCCGTCCGTAACTTTGTTGCAACAGGTGAAGTCGGCGACGTCTAGCGGCAAAGCCGCAATGTGTAATGTTAGCGTCTATGGCGCAATGTGAAGTGTGTAATGTGAGATGAGTAATTTCACATCACACATTCCACATCCCACATTAAAATTCCATGCCCTATTTCTTGTTCTTTACGCACCGAAGCGAATATGCGTTCCCGTCGAAATCTTCTTCGTTCTTGAAATCATCCTTGCTGTTCACGACATACCAGTAAGCGGCTCCAGAGCCTCCACCGCCTTCGGCCGCCCAGAAATACGCACTCGTTCCGAGTTCCGTGTATTCGCCGTCGTTGCGGAAACGAATCCCCGCCGGCAAAGCGTTAAAGCCGCTCGCATTGTTGTTCTTGGTCATGTCGCCCTGAGCCCAGCCTTCGCGACTCTTGAGAGCCGCCGCCAAGCCCTTGCGTTTGTTAATTGCAAACTGTCCAAGTCGCATCCATTCCTCTTGCCGCGGAATATGCCAGCCATCGGGGCAAATACCCTGATGTTCTTCGACAACGGCCCCCTGCGACACGCTATCCAGCGAATTCTCGATAAAGTCTTCGGGGAGTCTCATCGCCACATGCCACGGATAAAGCCTTCCGTAATTGCGGCAACGGATATCCTTATCCTCGTAGCAAAAGCTCCCCGGCGCGGCAAAGCGCAGGTTTTCCGCCATCCAGACATCTTCGCCCACAGCCAAAGTCTTGTAGCGGTTATCGTCTCGCTTGTCGTAAATCGAAGTACTGTCATAAATTTCATCAATGTCCGGCGGATTCATCAGGCAACGCACCGGATACGCCTTATTCTTCAGACTCGAATCCATCACGAAGTCATCGTTGTTATTCGGAAGCGTCCAGACGATTGCCCGCGACGAATCAAGTTCATTCACCGTCCAGAACCCTGTAAAGGTTCCAATTCCGGAATATGCCGAAACAGTATCAGCGGAATCGCGCACACCGGAGGCCAGCGCCGTAAACCCGAAACCGTTTTCGCCCATGAGCGCAAGATCGCTTTCCATCCAGGTTTCTCGGGCACGCAAGTTCGTACCCACGCCCACCGCATCGTCAATATCCTTCAGGTAAATATTGAGCCTGTAAAAATCAAGCGATGTCGGCACATGCCAACCGTTGGGGCAGACGTCCTTCATCTTCGCCGCTTTCGTAATATTGGTCGCAGCCTCCCACGTGTAAAGGCGCCCAAACCGTTCGCAGTTTTCTTCCCTGTCGTCGTAGCAGTAGCTACCCGGCACCTTCACGTTCAAGTTATTGACCATCCACACCTGATCGCCAATATGAATCGTAAGCACGGCCTTGTTCTGCACATTGACCACCTGCGGAATCACCTTCGGGCGTGGCGGCGGAGGCGGTTCCCTAAAGGGGTACACCTTGTTTTCGATACAGCGGATAGAGGCGCCATCGTCTTTGGATGCGTAGATTTTATCGAAGGACCTAGAATCGTACAGCAACCCCCAGTAAATCGCACCCACGTTGTCAATTTCGGACGAAGACCAAAACTGCGCCGAAGACTTCAAGTCCATAAAGCCGGTATACTCGTTACGCACACCCGCCGGCAAGGCATTAAAGCCGAATTCGTCGGAACCCGCAGGCACGCGCAGTTCCTTTTCCCACAATTCAGGAGACTTAAGGCTCAAACCGACGCCATCACTCTTACCGATTCGCCCCACATAACGCTTTAAAGTCACCCAGTCCTTGTTGGCCGGCAAGCGCCACCCCGCAGGGCAGGCATCATGATACGTTTTCCAGTCCTTTTGGGTAAAATCAATGTTCGCAATGGAATGGTTGTTGTAAAAATCCACCAGGCGCATCGCCATCGCCCAATTGTACAACCTGCCATACGTTTCGCAATTATAATCGCGACTGTCGTAGCACCAGCTCCCCTTCACGTTAAAGCGCAAATTCTCGGCAAACCAGCGTTGGTTTCCGATCTGCACCGTCTTATACACGCGTCCGTCGCGCTTGTCATTGAAATCGGGCATTTTCAGGACATGCGCACTCGCAAGTCCCGCTCCGCCCAACAACATCACCAATAAAAACGCCTGTATCTTCATTTTCGCCCTCTTACCAAGCAATATATACTCAAAAAAACCTAAAGGACAAATAAGCGTAAACTTTTTCATTCCAAATAAAAAGCCCCCGGCTTTGAACCGGAGGCCTTTGAGTTGTTACTCACAACTGAGAACTGATTACTCAGAACTATTACACAGCGCCCTGCCACTTCATGGCATCGGCAACCTTGAGGAAGCCAGCGATGTTTGCGCCCATCACGAGGTTGCCCTTCTGGCCGTACTTGACAGCGGCAGAGGAAGCAGCGGCGTAGATGCTCTTCATGATGCCTTCGAGCTTCTTGTCTACTTCTTCGAAGGTCCAGGAGAGACGTTCGGAGTTCTGAGACATTTCGAGGCCGGAGGTAGCCACGCCACCAGCGTTAGCAGCCTTGGCAGGTCCAAAGAGAACGCCAGCCTTCTGGAAGGCTTCGATAGCTTCCGGAGTAGAAGGCATGTTAGCACCTTCGGCAACGGCCTTCACACCGTTAGCGATAAGGGCCTTGGCTCCTTCGAGGTCGAGTTCGTTCTGGGTTGCGCACGGAAGAGCGATGTCGCACTTGACCGTCCAAACACCCTTAGAACCTTCGTGGTATTCAGAACCGGGAACGAGCTTGGCGTATTCGCTAATGCGAGCGCGCTTCACGTTCTTGAGGTCGAGAACGATGTCGAGGTTGATGCCGTTCGGGTCGTAGATGTAGCCGTTGGAGTCGGACATGGTCACGACCTTGCCACCGAGCTGAGTAGCCTTCTGGCATGCGAACTGGGCAACGTTACCAGAACCGGAAATCACGACGGTCTTGCCTTCGAAGGAGTCGTTAGCGAGGTCCTTGAGCATTTCGCGAGTGAAGTAGCAGAGGCCGTAACCGGTAGCTTCGGTACGAGCGAGAGAACCACCGTAGGAGAGGCCCTTACCGGTGAGAACGCCCACAAATTCGTTGCGGATGCGCTTGTACTGACCAAACATGTAACCGATTTCGCGAGCGCCAGTACCCTGGTCACCAGCCGGAACGTCCGTGTCGGCACCGACGTGCTTGCAGAGTTCAGTCATGAAGGACTGGCAGAAGCGCATCACTTCGTTGTCGCTCTTGCCCTTAGGATCGAAGTCGGAACCGCCCTTGCCGCCGCCCATGGGGAGCGTGGTCAAGCTGTTCTTGAAGATCTGTTCGAAGCCGAGGAACTTCAGCATGGAAAGCGTCACTTCGTTACGGAGACGGATACCGCCCTTGTACGGGCCAATGGCGGAGTTGAACTGCACGCGGTAGCCACGGTTCACCTGAACGTTACCCTTGTCATCGAGCCAAGGCACGCGGAAGGTGATCACGCGTTCCGGTTCGACGAGGCGGTCGATAACGCCGTTGGTTTCCCAGGACTTGTCCTGTTCGAGGACGGGGTCGAGGGATTCGAGGAATTCACGGACAGCCTGGTGGAAGAGGGCCTGGTCCGGATCACGGGCGACGACCTTGTCATAGACTTTCTGAAGGTAAGCATTCTTGATTGCCATTTTATATATCTCCGTTGAGAGTTTTGATTGTTAATGTTTTAACGTCTGTAAAGATAGCAAAGGGGCATGACAAATAGTGAAAAACGGGCAAAAATCTTCAAAAACTTACATTTTTGTAAGTTAGTATTTTGCAAGTTTTCAAAATTGCCTTTCTCCTTTAAATTTCAAGGCACACAAACTACGAAACCTACATTTTTGTAAGTTTAGCATTTTTCAAAGAGAATGTAAATAAAGTTTTACAACGTTTAGTGAAAATTGGATTTCACATTATGAAAAAACCCGCCCTCAAAAGGCGGGTTTTTAAGCAAATTTTCGATGTCTATTCGCGACTACTAGTAAGCCTTCACCGTGAATATTTCGCTCGCTCGAGCCGAGATAACCCGCACTCGGAACACACCCTTACCCTGAATCTTGAACTGAAGGTTGTGACCTTCGCCCTTGATTTCCTGCAAAAGCTTACCGGTCAGGTCAAAGACCTGCACCCTGAAAGGCATATTCAAGACCTGAGAAACGCTCACCATGGAACCGTTCGAGGCCAGATTGAAATTCTTGGTCAAAGAAAGACGCGGGATGATTGCATCGCTGGTATCTTTCTTGGTGGTGTCCTTCTTGACTGTATCCTTGCTAACGGTATCTTTCTTGACGGTGTCCTTTTTGGCAACAGACTTGACACCAAGTTCTTCGTCGGTCTTCGGAGCCTTCTTACTCAAGATGTAGCCGAGAGCACCCACCATCGGAGCATTCATGTCGACGCAGACTTCATTAAGCTGCCAGTTCGACACATCGCCACTGTGGTTGCCGTCGTTAAAGTTTCCAGCAATCATGCCGCCCAGATACTTGTTCTTTTCAGGAGCATCGCCCATGCCGCCAACTTCACGACCCGGATCTTCGTTGCCATAGTAGCCACGATGATGCGGACGCTTAGGAGCATTGGCACCATTCTTGGTAAAGCCCACCACATAAGACTTTTTGTTGCTGTTGTCGCCGAGCAAGTAAGCGACGTTCTTTTCAATCATGCTATCGTAGGAATCATCGTCGAACAGCTTGGAATAAAGAGCATAGAGGAAGGCGCCGCCAGAGGGGGTACGCACATGGAAATGGTCGCTATTGCTGGTTTCACCCTTGAACACGTCATTGGACATATTTTCCTGGTAAAGCTTTTCCAGGAAACGTTCCACATCTCTGTACTGTCCACCGGGTTCAAGACCAAGGGCACCGGCACCCATCACCACGGAAAGCGGAACTGCGTTACTGTAAGAGAATCGGGTATACATACCCTTCAAGAATTGAAGATCATTGAAATACTTTTCAGCGTCTTTCTTGTAGGATTCGTCCTTTGTCGTACGGTAAAGTTCCAAGGCGGCAAGGAACACGCCGTCCTGTGTACGGCCATCCCACCAGGTAGATTCATAGAAACCACCCGAAGTCGTCACGCCCTTATGGTTTTTGGAATAACCGTATGCAACCTTTGCTGCATCAAGGTACTTCTTCTGGTTCGATTCTTCGGGATCCATACGGGCCATCACGGCAAGCATAGCGGCAGCCATACCCGGCGTGTAAGAATCGTTTGCATTACCGGTAATCGAGCGAGGTTCGCCACCTTCGCCGGAACCCAGCGTACTCATCATGCCGGCGGTGACCCATTTCTGGTGGTCGGCATTGCCATCACCCTTCACGGTCACAAAGTTATTGCCATCGATTGCGGCCTTGACCCAGAAGTCCGCTTCATAACGGAGTTCTTCGAGCAAGTCACGTTCCTTGTTAGGCTTGCCGCCCTTCATGGAATAGTCCTTACTGGCCTTGTAGTCGGAATAGTCGCCCGTATAAAGGTCGTAGAAACCTTCGGTAAATTCTGCGTAAGCCAAAGCGAGCACGTAAGAGGCGAAGCCCTGGGACTGACCATACATCACGTGGTCGCCGCAGTCAAACCAGCCGCCGCTCACATTCTTGCCGTTGTAGCTATCCTTTGTAAAACTGGTTGGGTGATTGGTGCCATCCAGAATCCAGTTGGGGCCTTCACCTGAACGCTGCGCCCCGAAAAAGCGGGTGGTCATCCAAGCTGCTTCTACATAATCATCTGTGCTGAGCGCTGCAAAAGCCGTTGTCGTGGCCAAACCCAAAAAGGCCAGACCCGAAAAAAGGTATTTTTTACAATTCATGACTTTCTCCAAAATTGACCACACCGCAAACCCAAAGCCAATATAGCATATTTTGAAGATTTTTCACACGAAAAGAAAGTTTACAAGATAGTATCTATCAACGTTTTATGTAAAATTCCGTTACTAAAAATAACCTGTTCGGCATCCACGAACTGCATGGGAGAGCCGTCAATATGAGTCGACTTGCCACCGGCCTCTTCGACAAGCAAGGCAATGGCCGCAATATCCCACGGGTAACTCATGGTCATCACAAAGCAGTCCAGGCGCCCGCAGGCCGTAAAGCAACCTTCGATCACCGCCGAACCAAAGCACTTGACACGTTCGAAAGTTTCTGCCTCGCGAGCGAAATTCTTGGAATTCTGGGCGTTGATTTTGGCCACGTCACCCACGTTAAAGTCGCCGTTAGATACAATCGCGTGTACCGGGTCCGACTCGTCGCTCACATGGATAGGCTTGCCGTTCATGAAGGCGCCCTCGCCCTTTATCGCGGTATAGAGTTCACCCAGACGCGGCAGATTCACGATCGCAACCAGGGGCTTGCCTTCAAAGTGAAGCGCAATCGAAATTCCCCAGAACGGAATTCCGCGGCTAAAGTTCACGGTACCATCGACCGGATCGATAATCCAGCGGTAACGCGGATCCACCCCCTCGATAACGCCAGCTTCTTCGGTGCGAATGGAATGTTCCGGAAACGCCTTGCGGAGTCCTTCGACAATCAGCTTCTCGCTTGCTATGTCTGCACGGGTCACCACATCTTTCTTGGACTTGTACTTGACACCGCCCAAGTTCTGCTGTATTTCAAGACAAAGAGCCCCCGCTTCCTTAGCAAGCGCCTCTGCAACTTTTAAATAATCTTGATTTTCCATTTGTAATCAGCTCCGAATTCCGAAATCCGAAATCCGAATTATTCCTTGTATGCGCAGCACCTGAACCCGATGCTTGTAGACCTGTAGTAGTTCGACGCCCCGCGGTAAGCGACACGCTCGCCCGTTAGGAACACGACCTCGATATGGTCCGGCACATATTTCATGCCGTTGGAAATGGATTCAAGCCATTCATCGCCGCCCTGCTTGTATTCTGCATAAGGCACATAGTCCGTGCCCACGGAATTTCCGCTAGAATCCTGAATATCAAAGAACTGCAAGGTATCCTTGAAATCTTTCTTGGTGAGCACCTTGTACAAGGTTCTCGAAGTATCGGCGGTATAAACGGTATCGACCCTGGTGCCCTCACGATACAGGAATACGGAATCAGTCGTATAGGCCAAACGGGTAAAATACGGGAAATAGCGGTTCGTGCAAAGAGCCTGCGTTTCACGGCCAAACTCGCCACTTTCAAGCCCGCCCATCACGCGGTAAGAACCACCCTTGACCACAGCAATCGTATCTTCAGAGCGGCCCCTCACCCATTCCTGGTACTGGCCCGGCAAATCGCGAATGCCCATCGGGTTCATGCAACGGGAACTGCGCTTGACAGGATTGGCCGCCGATGCAGAATCGTTAGTCGCCACATTGCAGTACTTGAACAAGAATTCAGCCGTTTCAACAGTATCGTCCTGAACCACGCCATAGGCAAGCGTTCCGCCCGAAAGGCAAACGAGTTCCCAGTCGCGTTCGTTACACAGACTCACCTTGAAACCGCTTGCCGAAATCGCTTCGCAAGTTGCAAGAGCTTCGGAATGCAAAACGTTCGTCATGAATTCGCCCGAATCATTCTGGTGTTCCATGCGTTCCATGCAGAAGTAATTGGTATCGGAAGCCTTGACCGCGACAAAGCCTTCAGGGCATTCTATTTCGTTTGCGATCGCTCCCGGAGAAACCGCAATCGTGTCGACCAGCGGTACAGACCAGTAACCGGATTCATCGATTGCAATAATCCGAAGCACAAGCGTATCGCCCGGGGCGACATAACGGATCGTGTCAGAAATGAACTTGCCCGTAGCGGAAACCTTCATGGTATCGCCCGAAGGCTTGTAAAATTTGGTGTAGCGGTCCAGGGTATCTACATCGCTGCTAATCACCCACTGTTCGGTGTAACGGTCCCAATATTCAACCCTGTACTTTATCACCTTTTCGTAGCACAAGTTGACAAGGCATGTATCCGGAATCGTCAGAACGGTATCGACCTCGATGTCGTGTTCGCGCTTGTACGGGTCTACGCTTTGGCTCCAGAAAATGAGCAGGCGGTTATTGCTGTCAAGCCTTGCCATTTCGGGGTACAAAGTATCCTTCATCGTAAATATCTTGGTGGGCATCAAGGGAGCGACAGAATCCGTCGTATTGATGGTAAGCCATGCGCGCATGTCCAAACGGTCTACACCCGTATAGTTGCCACAAGTATCCCAAGTCGAATAACCAATCTTGTATTCGGCCTCAGCCTTGAGGCCTTCAATCGTCAAACGGAAAATATTGGAATCGGGGCTGTCGTTGTTGTAGCCCTTGCCGTCTGGAATGGCCAGGAACAACTCGTTCTTGCGGCTGTCGCCATGTTCTTTAGATTGCAGGAACACGGAATCCACGTTGGAATGGTAGCCCTTGTGGCGCAAGTAAAGCGTTTCGCCGGTAGAATCGATTCCGTCCGGTGATTCAAGCCGGATCTTCAGCTTGCGCAAGTCCTCGTTCTTGTTTTCGCTATAGATTCTGATATTGTAACCAAGAATCGGTCCCGAAAGTTCATTCGGCTTGTAGTGGTTTGTCTGGTCTGTCGGACGTGTCCATTCCAGAAGCGCTCCGGTAGTCCATGTAGAATCAGAGATATTGATATCGGACGGCGCAATCTTGTCGCCAAAATACAAATAAATTCTTTGAACCGTTCCCGGACGTCCACCCGAATAGTCGCAATAGAGCGCCACCATCAGGCTTTCGCGTTCCTCCACGTAATCCTGGATATACGGAGTCACGTCAATCGTGTCGAAAAGTTCTTCAGTCTTTTTGGGGAATGCAAAGCGATCGGTCGCCTTCGACTTTTCCTTGTCACCAACAGTCTTTGAAGTATCGTCCAGCACATCGTCGCCGACCCACAGGTAAATGCTGTCCAGGCTCTCCGTATCGTCCGGATAACGGAAACGGACCATAAAGCAGTAGGCACCGCTATCGGCACCCTTGGCGCACTGCAACAAGGTCGAAATATCCGAAACTTCGCGTTCTACCCTAAATTCAACAGAGCTATCGTCGTCAGAACAAGCCCAAAAAACAGCCGCCATCGAAAAAAGGACGGCAACAAACAGATAACGAATCGTCATAAACCTAGACATTATTCATAAAATAGCAAAAAACATAGTAGGAAGTAGGCAGTAGACCGTAGGAAGTAGGACAAATGCGTAAGGCGAGAGCCGCGGTCAAGTTTACTTGAACATGGCCGAGCCGAGCATTTAACGCCATTGGCGTTCGTGGCTGCGGTTATGCCATATCTGAATACAAGTATTCAGCTGCGTCATAACCTTGCACACTTTTGGTACTTGAGCAAAGCGAAAATACAAGTAGGAAGTAGGCAGTAGCGGGATAAAACAAAAAACCGGCGGTACTTGTGGTACCGTCGGCTCTAAACGATTCAAAACCGATTAGTTTTCTTCCGGGTAGACAGAAACTTTCTGACGCTTTGCATCGAGGCGTTCGAACTTCACCTTGCCATCAACGAGAGAGAACAGAGTAAAGTCTCTGCCCATACCAACGTTGGTGCCCTTGTGGAAGTGAGAACCGCGCTGACGAACGATGATGTTGCCAGCCTTGACGACTTCGCCCGCATACCTCTTCACACCAAGATATTTGGCGTTACTGTCGCGGCCGTTACGTACTGAACCTTGACCTTTCTTATGAGCCATGGATTATACCTCCTTAGCCTTACGCAGAGAGTTCTTCTTAACCTTGGCGGGCTTCGGGAGACCCTGGGCAATCTTTTCCTTGCGAGTCAGAGGCACATTCTGCACCTTCTGCTTGGCGAGGGCAGCCACGCGAGCGCGGTTGCGATCGATAACCTTGGAGTCGACCTTTGCGGATTCTGCGCCGGAGCGAAGTTCCGTAACCAGCACCTCGGTATAGCCCTGACGATGACCGTTACGACGTTCGTAACGAGTACGACGCTTCTTCTTGTAAACGATGACGGTGTCATACTTGCCGTGGGCAAGAATTTCGACCTTCACGGAGGCGTCATTCAGGACAGGGGTGCCGATTTGCACTTCTTTTCCTGCGAAAAGAAGAACGGACTTGAGCTCCAGTTCGGAACCAACAGCGGCATCGAGCGTGGGGACCTTGTAAGCCTTGCCCAGCTCAACTTTATACTGGAAACCACCTGTTTCAACAATAGAATACATTTTTGTAATCCTTTTTTGGTTGCTATTGGGACCCCAAATATAGAAAAAATCCACTCGGTGTAAAGGGATTGTGGAAAAATAGTTGGTAGAACTTAGTTGATAGAGCTTAGATGATTCCCCAAAGTTCTTAAAACAAGTTTTTCTAAGCTCTAAGTTCTAAGCACTAAGCTCTAATTTTCTATCTTTTCACCCAAAATTTCATAAAGGAAACTCGAATGAGCAAGATTTTGAGCCTTGATGGCGACTGGCAGATGATTTGGGACACCGAAGATGCCGGTATTTCTAATCGTTGGTACGCTACTTACCCCAAAGACACGCAGACAGTGCAAGTTCCCCACATCTGGGAAAGGGCATTTGACAAGCTTTTGATGTCGCACGACTGCGCCTTCTACTTCAAGCGTTTCACCATCGACGACGAAAAACAGGTTGCCAAGCGCATTTTCTTGCGTTTTGAACGCATTGCAAGCCACGCCACCGTTTGGCTGAACGGCAAACTTTTGGGCACGCACTTCGGTGCCTACACCCCCTTTATTATTGAACTGCAGAAGGCCTTGAAGCTCGGCGAAGAAAACGTGCTTTGCGTGCGTGTCGCCAACATGGGTGCCCTGAACAGCCGTATCGACTTTGGCCGCGAAAGCGCCGACGGCGCCGATGACCGCTTTGTTCACCCGGGCGAACTGCCTGTCGGCCTCCCCTGGACCCAGTACCCGTTTGGCGGTATTTTTGGCCACGTGGACCTGATTTTGGGTACCGCAGCCTTCATTTCTGACGTGAAGCTCGAACCCGATGCCGACACCCAACGCATCGCCTGCGAAATCAGCTTCAACAACCCCCGCGGTTTCCAGACCAGGCTCCGCGTGCTCATGCGTAACCCCGATGGCGACGTTTACGAGCAGTTCGTGAACAACCTGAAGCTCGACAAGGAAAACATGACCCAGCGTTTTGTTTTCGAAGTCAAGGAACAGCAGCGCCACAAGTTCCAGTGGAGCCCCGAACACCCGAACGTTTACGCCATTGAATTCCAGATGGAAATCAAGGCCGGCAAGGAAAAGGACGGCAAGGAAATCAAGCGCGCCGAATACGCGTTCCCCGTGGTGCGTACCTTCGGTTTCCGCAAGTTCGACTGCCTCAAGGGCGACTACTACCTGAACGACCAGATTTTGAAGATCCAGGGCATCACCTACAACCAGCAGTGGAGCGAAGGCGGCCTCTGGACATTCGACAACCCGAAACTCGAAAAGGACCTGCAGGCCGTGAAGGCTGCCGGTTATAACGCCATTCGTAGCTGCGGCGCTCCGCTTTCTACCCAGGCACTCGACATTTGCGACAAACTCGGTCTTATCGTGTTCCAGGAATTCCCGATCCACACCATGAGGTCTACCGCCCAGGGTCTTGAAATCGTCAAGAAACTGATCAACGACATCGTGGCAGAACAGCACCACCACCCCTGCATTGGCGCATGGGTCATGGGTGCCGAGAACGGCACGCTCCTGTTGCAGAACGGCAACAAGCTTTTGAACGCCATTAGCCCGGTCGACATGACTCGCCCGGTTATTAGCAACCTGAACAGTATCTATATCGACAACGAAGGAAACTTCCGCAAGGATACTGGCAAACTCTTGCCGGTTACGGTCGACAAGATTTCGACTTACGCCACTCTGCGCATGAACCCGCGCATGACGCCGAACGCCGCCTACACGCACTTCTTGGCACACAGCTTTGACCGCGACGCCGAAGAAATTTCCGTGCCCGACACTGGCCTTGGCGATAGCCACTTCCAGGACGAAGAAGAAAATGTAGTGAGCGACATCAACAACAAGATGCTGGTGACACTCAAGAACCACACTCTCCTCCCGGAAACGGCCACCAACATCAAGGGACCGCGTAGCGCCAAGAACCAGAAGGCCATCAAGAACGCCATCAAGGCCGTAGAAACCTTCGTGGAAAGCGACATGTCCATTTGGAAGGACTACAAGAGCTTTGTGGCCGATGCAAACCGCATCGCCATCAAGAGTAAGCTCGACCAGATTACCGCCCTCCAGAGCAACCCGCAGATTGCCGGTTTCTTCTTGGACCAGTGGGCAGACTGCGGTACCGAATTTGACGGCCTGTGTGACGAAAACCGCGTAAGCAAGGGTTTTGAAGAATTCTCGAAGGAAATCACGACCCCGAGCCGCGCCCTCGTGAGCGAACTGGAACACGTGGTCGCCCCGCAGAGCGAAATCAGTTTCCAGGTGACGCTATTGAACAACAGCCGTTACGAAGACGTTTCTGTCGAAGTCAAGCTCGTTGACGACAACGGCAAGGAACTCGCCACCGACAAGATTTCCCCTGAAGAACCTGCCGGCAAGACAAGCCTTACGCAGATGGGCATTTGCACCATGATGGCCCCGCGCACCGAAGGCAAGTACAAGCTGCAGGTCACGCTCATCAACGACGGCAACAAGATTCACACGACCGAAGAAGACTTAATCGTGATCGCCGAAGCCGACGTGAAGGGCGCCATGAGGAAGGTTTGCTTCTTGGACAACAGCGAAGAATCGAGCGACGCCCTCGCTGCCCTCACGGGTCCGGAACAGGTCATCTTTACTGCAAACCTGAGCTCCTGGCCCGATGAAATTCTGGACAAGATTGTAGACGTGGTGAAGAACGGCGGCAAGACGCTCTTGCTGTCTGACCTCACGCAAGAAGATATCGACTACATGAACCAGAGCCACCAGTTCGACTGCAACATCGAATCTCACTGGAGCACGGGCGCAAACGAACTCAGCCTGCACTACTTGCCCAAGGGTTCTGAACTTGCACCGGTATTCGGTGAAGCATCTGTTCTCGACAGCAATGCAGCCGCCGTGATGCCGAGCATTTCGCTGAACGAACTGCCGGGCGCCAAGGTGTTCGCACGTTCTGTCACGCTAAAGGATGGCGAAGTGAAGACCGGTTCGGACCTGCAGCTCTACCCGTTCGGTAACGGCAAGATCATGTTCAACCAGTTCAACGTATTCGAAGGCCTGGAAACGAACGTGCTCGCCGACAAGCTGTTCGCGACTATCGTGAATTTGCTGTAAAAGATTCGAACAAAAAAAAGGACTCGGTGCTCCCCGAGAGAGAAGGATTGCACCGAGTCTAAACACCCAAGTCCGATACCTTGCGACTATAAACCCTCGTCGCGGGTAAAAACAAACCTGTACGATACTAACTTATACTCCAATGTGATGAAAATCAAGTTTTACAATGTAAAACAATTTATACATCCACATGGATTGCACAAAAAAGGATAAAAACGGCTTATGACTTGCTCCAATTTGAAATATTCCAACTTGGAAGAATACTCCGACCTTCTGGCCAAAAACGCCCAGAAGGCAAGCAAGGCGCTCCGTACCCTCCCGGGCGAAAAGCGTAGCGCCGTGCTGAACCGCGTCGCCCAGATTCTGCGCGACCGTAAGCCGGAAATCCTTGCTGCAAACAAATTGGACCTGGAAGCCGCCGCCGGAAAGCTGGACGACGCCAAGATGGACCGTTTGACATTGAACGACGCCCGCATCGAGGCCATGGCCAAGGGGGCCGAAGAAATTGCCGCCTTTACCGACCCTCTGAACCGGGTGCTGGAAAGCCGCGAACTGAAGAACGGAATCAAGATTAGCCGCGTGGCCGTGCCTATCGGTTCCGTGTTCTTCATTTTCGAAAGCCGCCCGAATGTGACGATTGACGGCGCATGCCTTTGTTTTAAGGCGGGCAACGCCGTAATTTTGCGCGGTGGCAAGGAATCGCTGAATTCCGCCAAGTGCCTCGCCGGCATTTTCCACGAAGCCCTCGCCGAAAACGGCATTGACGAAGACGCCGTGCAACTCGTGACAGAAACGAGCCACGACTTGGTGGGCATGCTTTTGCAGCGTAACGACTGTATCGATCTAGTGATTCCCCGCGGCGGCGAACGCCTGATTCGCGCCGTGGTGGAACAGAGCAAGATTCCCGTGATCAAGCACTTCAACGGCATCTGCCACGTGTATGTGGACAAGTCCGCCGATATGGACAAGGCGGTGAACATTCTGATTAACGCCAAGACGCAGCGCACCGGCGTGTGCAACGCCATGGAATGCGTGATTATTGACCGCCACATTGACGCGGCAACCGTCAAGAAACTCATTGATTGCCTCGCCGACCGTGGCGTGGAACTCTTCGGCAATAAGGACGCCCAGAGCCACGACAGCCGTATCAAGGACATCGGCGATGACAGCAATTACCACCACGAATACCTGGCCCTCAAGGCAAGCGTCAAGTTCGTGGACAACGTGGCCGAGGCCTGCGACCACATCGAAAAGAACAGCAGCCGTCACACTGAAGCGGTAGTCGCCGAAGACACGAGCGTGCAGGACTACTTCGTGGCGAACGTGGACAGCAGCAGCGTGATGGTGAACGCGAGCACCCGCTTCGCCGACGGTGGCGAATACGGCCTCGGTGCCGAAGTGGGCATTTCGACTGACAAGTTGCACGCCCGCGGCCCCATGGGCGTGGAAAGCCTTTGCACCTACAAGTGGGTCTTGCGCGGGAATGGGCAGGTGAGAGGATAATTCGGAATTCGGATTTCAGAGTTCGGATTTTGGGAATAAAATGTCATTTCCGCGAAGGCGGGAATCTCCTTTAATAAACAAGAACTGCTAACTAGTTATGAAATTTGAAGATTTAATCAAAGAAATTAAGTTTGAAGTGGTCGTGGACGGTGTTGCACTTGCGCCGGCAATTGTGCAGGACGCCGACAAGGGTGACGTACTCATGATGGCCTGGATGAACGAGGAAGCCCTCCGCCGCACGCACGAATGCGGCGAAATGGTGTTCTGGAGCCGCAGCCGCAAGGAATACTGGCACAAGGGCGACACCAGCGGCAACGTGATGACCGTAGTGGAATGGGCTGCCGACTGCGACTCTGACGCATTGCTCTTTAAGGTCCGCATGCAGGGCCCGCAAGTCGCCTGCCACACGGGCGCTCGCAGCTGCTTCTTCAAGACGTGCGAAAAGTAAGACAATCAGGTGAAATGTAAGCGGCGTTGCCGCAATGTGTAACGTGTAGTGTGCGATGTGAGATGGGAAACTTCACATTCCTCATTTCACATTCCACACCAATAACAGGTGGTTAGCAGTATGAAAAAAATTCTCGCGCTGTTGCTCACAATGGCGATTTCAGGAATCGCCCAGGACCGTCACCAGATGGGCAGCAACTATTACGCCTACCCCACTCCGACAGCTAAATACACCAAGGCACCCGCAGGTTACAAGCCTTTCTACCTGAGCCATTACGGCAGGCACGGCAGCCGATTCCACCAGCCGGCCGACCACTATCATGCGCTGTACAATACGCTCGCAAAAGCCGATTCCGCAGGCAAGCTCACGGACCTCGGCAAGAGTCTGCTTGAACGCGCCAAGTTCCTGGACAAATATGCCGCCCCGCGTGCAGGCGACTTGACCCAGCTCGGCGTGGCCCAGCATCAGGGAATCGCGAAGCGCATGGTGAAGAACTTCCCCGAACTGTTCAAGAACAACGCCTACATCGAAGCCTACGCCAGCACCAGTGTGCGCTGCGTGGTGAGCATGGCCGCGTTCCTCGAAGAATTGCATGCGCAAAAGCCCAAGGTCGAAATTCACCAGGAATCGGGCAAGTACCTGATGAGCTTCATCAGCCCGCTCGACTTCGGGAAAATCATCGGCGAATCGAACACACCCGCATGGCAAAAAGAAAACGAAAAACTCTACAGCCACGTGAATCCGACTCGCATGATGCGCACGATTTTCAACGATTCCAACTACATCAAGAAGAATGTAGACGCAGGCGACCTCTTCAGCAAGATTTATGAAATCGGCAACAGCCTGCAAGGGAGCCCCGAAATCGATTTCAGCTTTGACGACCTGTGGACAGACGAGGATCTCGCCGCTCGCTGGCATGCACAGAACGCCTGGTGGTACAGCGTGCTGGGCAACAATCCATTCGCCAAAAAGCAGGGGCTCGAAAACGCACGTCCGCTCCTGAAAAACGTTTTGGACGAAGCCGACAAGGTGATTGCCGCCGACACGACAAAGGCCGACAAGACTGCAGCAAAGCCCGCCAAAAAGACCACGGCCACACTCCGTTTCGGGCATGACACTGTCATTTTCCCGTTCGCCGTATTGTTGCAACTAGAAAACGGTTCGATGAATACCGGCATCGAAACCGCCGACATGGAAAACCTGCACAAGGTCTGGCGCGACTATGAAATCAGCCCGATGGCCGCCAACGTACAGCTCGTATTCTACAAGTCCAGCAAGAAGGGCGCCCCGATTTTAGTGAAAGTGATGCTCAACGAAATCGAGCAAAAGCTGCCCGTGACATGCGATTCAGCGACAATAAAGAACTGCCCCGCAGCGCCTTATTACCGCTGGGAAGACATCCGCGCATTTTACGGCAAGATTGCAGCGGGCAAATAACCCGCGACAGCCTGTATAAAAGGGAAATCCCCCGCATCGGCGAGGGATTTTTTGTGTTTAAGGGTTCTGGTGTACTTCGTCTTGTCGCGGACGATTCTTGTCCGTAATGAGGCTCCGTTCTGGGAGCCGTCTATGCGTAGCGCTCGCATTCTTGCGCTTTCTGTTGCGGCATCGGCAACCTTGCCCGCCGCTTTCGTTCTGTTTTTAGCCATAACGGCCTCCTTAGGGGGTAAATATAAATTATTTTTTAGGATATATAAAGGATTGATATGAAAAAAGCATATTGCATTCTATTTTCCGCCCTACTGATGGTCGCTTGCGGTGACGACAATTCTTCGTCAGCCAACGACAATGAACTTTCATCTTCTTCGGAAGAAACCTCTATCGAATCGTCTACGGACGAGGAAATCGTCAGTTCGTCTTCTGAAAAAAAGAAAGAACAGAATTCTTCTTCAAGCGTTCAAGAAGCAAGTTCTTCTAGCGACAAGGGGGAATCATCGTCTAGCGTTCAAGAAGCCAGTTCCTCTAGCAGTAAGGATGAAACACAGTCTCAAGATTTTTCTTCAAGTATCCAAGAAACAAGTTCCTCTGTCAGCGAAACTGAATCTTCTTCGTCGACAATCAACGAGTCAACTTACAACTTCAACGATGATGAACTCGTCATAAAACAAATTCCAACATTCGGTGAACTAGACGGCAAACCATATTTTTACACAACTGAACCTAGATGTACTTATCGTAATGGAACTTTTTCAACCAACCCCAATTTGTCCGATTACGCCTATTTCTATGACATTTCAAAAGACACTCTTACAAATTCTCTTATAAAACTATATAAAGCACTTACAGGAAATTATGAAGACTTACAACTTAGAGAGACTTATTATGGTCAAAACAATACTATTAATGGAGAATGGGAATATCTGTGTTATCTTAATTTAAACAGTGGAACATCTGATTGCCCACATAATTTCAAAAGAATTATTACTACGGATACCATCTACAACATTCACTCCATCAACCAATCAAAGGACAAAAATATATTCGAAATTATCGGAAAAATCACACACATTGATCTAGGATATTTCGAGGACCTGAATTCTGCAGAACGATCCACAAAATATGCAGAAAATGGTATCACCATAGATTCCTCTGGAGCAAAGACTTTAATAAACATTCGTGACAAGGGAATCATATCTATTGACGAAATAGCTACCAAAGTTATAAACAACCACGAAACAATATCTACAAAAATAGCCTTGTCAACAGACAAAAAAGAATGCATTTTAACATCTGAACGCACCCCTGTTAAATCGTCAAAATACTGTTCCGAAGAATATCTTCCCTATCTTGAAATACATGATTTTGATGGATATGTCTCAGCTTACACAAAAGGCAATCAAGAAGAATTTGACTCCTGCCTAGAGAACCTATTTAATTGAGTTTTGATTTAACGCAAAATATTCGCCGTCATGGTTTCAAGCGCCTGTTGCTTGCGGTTTCGGGCGGTCTAGATTCTATTTGCCTCGCGCATTATTTCATCGCTAACCGCGAAGCACTTGGCATCGAATGGCTGGGGATTGCACATGTGCATCACGGGCTGCGCGAAGGAACGGCGGACCGCGACGCTGAATTTGTCGAAGCATTCGCCCGCAAGTATAACGTTCCATTTTTCTTGAAGAAGCTGGACGGCGAGGCGCTGAAAAGTGCCGAGGGTTCGCTCGAAGAAAACGCGAGAGATGCAAGGTACAAAGCATTAGTTGAGATTGCCTTGGATCCTATCGCCTCTGCGAGGCTCCAGGATGACACGCCACACACCTCACACCCAACACCTCACACCCCATACCTCAAAGGGAGCGAAGCGACCGACCCCATACCACATACCTCTATCGCTATCGTCACGGCGCACCATGCAGGCGACCAGGCAGAAACCATGTACATGCGACTCCGCCGCGGCACGACCCTTGCGGGACTCAGAGGAATCCAAGAAACAAGAGAATTGTTCGATGTGGAGTGTGAAATGTGGAATGAAAAAGAGATCACTACACATTACGCACCACACATTACACATTTTATCTACCGTCCTTTGCTAAACACGACTCGGGCGGAGCTTCTTGCGTATGCTCGCGAAAACAATCTCACCTGGTGCGAAGACGAAAGCAACACTGACGTAAAATTTGCACGGAACAAGGTGCGGCACGAATACCTCCCCCACCTGGAAGAAACCAACCCAGGGGCAACAATGCAACTTTGCAAGGTTGCCAGGCTTGCCGATAAGGCGTATGCGAAAGTAATTGAAGAATGCGACGCGATGTTTCAAGAGACCCTTCCCCTGAAACAAGTTCAGGGTCAGGGTGACACGGCTCCATTCACACACCTCAAAGGGAGCGAAGCGACCGACCTCACACCTCATACCATCATCGCTTTGAACAAGAAGGCTCTCCGCAAAATCTTACTCGCCCACTCCAATGCCGACCTTTCCGAAATGTTTCGTTTGTGGCTTTCGGAACAGGGATTCCGCTTTCCGATTGGCTTCTTTTACAGCCAAACGGAGCCCGCCCATGTTAAAATTCCCGTACGAGCCGCTTACCGCAAGCGAGCTATCGCCAAAAAGGGCTCAACCGTCTTGATTTGCGAATTTGAAAGCGTCGAGGCAGCCCTAAAATTTGTATCTTGCAAGTGAACGTATAAAAGGATTTTATGAGTCAAGGAAAACCGACCCCTCCCTACCGTAGCAAGAACTTTATCATTTTACTGGTGATGATTCTTTTGTTGTTCGTCATGTTCCCGCTCGCCGGGAAAGATGGCGAATCGGACATTACGCGCACCGAATTTTTGGCCATGATGGGTGACTCCACCAAGGTGATTACCGAACTCACCCTGCAAAAGACCCCCGATGGCGTGATTATCGAAGGTAAACGCGAAATGAGTGCCGAAGAAAAGGCCGAAGCGAAAAAGAGCCAGAGCGCGCTCGCCCGTTTCACCAAATCGGCCGACAACGGCAATACGAAAGCCTTCCGCAGCCACATGCTGGAAGTCAGCAACGACCAAATTACCGCCTGGGAAATGTACAAGGGCGTCAAAGTCAAGGTCATTCACGAATCCAGCACCTGGCTCGATACGATTGTCGCGTTTCTGCCCGCGATTCTCCTGATTGTATTCTTCTACCTGATGATGAACCGCCAGATGGGTGGCGGCGGCAAGGGTCCGTTTAGCTTTGGCAAGAGCCAGGCAAAACAGTTGAACGGTAAGCAAAAGACCACCTTTAACGACGTGGCCGGCTGCGACGAAGCCAAGCAGGACTTGCAGGAACTCGTGGAATTCCTGAAGGACCCGAAGAAATTCGATGCCCTCGGCGGACGCATTCCGAAGGGCGCTTTGCTGGTTGGCCCTCCGGGTACCGGTAAGACGCTTTTGGCCCGTGCAGTTGCAGGCGAAGCAGGAGTACCATTCTTTAGCATGTCCGGTTCGGACTTTGTGGAAATGTTCGTGGGCGTAGGCGCAAGCCGCGTGCGCGACCTCTTTGAAACCGGCAAGAAGAACGCCCCGTGCATTCTGTTCATCGACGAAATCGACGCCGTCGGTCGCCAGCGTGGTGCTGGTCTCGGTGGCGGTCACGATGAACGCGAACAGACTTTGAACCAATTGCTGGTGGAAATGGACGGATTTACCGCCAACGAAGGCGTGATTTTGATTGCCGCAACGAACCGCCCCGACGTGCTCGACAAGGCATTGCTGCGCCCGGGTCGCTTTGACCGCCAGATTGTGGTGGGACTCCCCGACCTGAAGGGCCGCGAAGAAATCTTGAAGGTGCACCTGAAAAAGCGCAAGGTGCCGCTGGCCGACGACGTGGACGTGAAAGCCGTTGCCAAGGGAACTCCTGGTCTTGCAGGTGCAGACCTCGAAAACCTGGTGAACGAAGCAGCCCTCCTTGCCGCACGCTTCAACAACAAGAAAGTCACGATGCTCGACTTTGAAGAAGCCCGCGACAAGCTCAGCATGGGTGCCGAGCGCCGCACGCTCTTAATGACCGACGAAGAAAAGCGCCACACCGCTTACCACGAAGCAGGCCACGCTTTGATGACGCTCTTGTGCAAGCATTCTGACCCGCTCCACAAGATTACGATTATTCCGCGCGGGCGCGCCCTCGGCGTGACCATGAGTCTGCCCGAACGCGACCAGGTGAGCTATAGCCGCGAATACGCCGAAGAACGCATCATGATCATGATGTCTGGCCGCCTCGCCGAACTCATCTTCTTCAACCACCAGAGCACGGGAGCCAGCAACGACATTCAGCGCGCTACCGAACTTGCCCGCAAGATGGTCACAGAATGGGGTTTCGACGACGAAATCGGGCCGGTCTGCTACAGCCGCACCGACGGCGAAGTGTTCCTCGGCCGCGAAATTAGCAAGCCGAAGGAAATGTCCGAAATGATGGCCGAAAAGATCGACAATGCGGTGAACAACCTCATCAAGCGTCTGAACCAGGCCGCCAAGAAACTCATCGAAGAGAACAAGGACAAACTCATCGACCTCGCCGAAGCGCTGTTTGAATTCGAAGTGCTCGACCGCGAAGAAATTGACCGCGTAATGGCTGGAGAGAAACTGACCGGCACCAAGAAGAGTCGCCAGTACAAGGCGCTCGAAGAAATGGAAGAAAAGAAGAAGCGCGAAAATACGCCGCCTCCTGACCCGGGCAAACAGCCGCCGGTAGCACCGGTCACTGATGCACCCGTAGCCGAAATCAAGCCCGCGCCCGCCGCCGGAACGACTCCGGCAAGCGATGACGCCCATACCGAAACGCTGAAATCCTCTGAAGACGCAAAACAGGAAAATTCGTAATGTTCAAAGAAGTTCTGGATCATAGCCGCTCTCTCCCATGGAAAATCGGCAACAAGGTTCTGCCTTGCAAGACCCCGCTGATCATGGGTATCGTGAATGTGACTCCGGACAGTTTTTTTGATGGCGGCAAGCACAACAAGCCTGACGCCGCTTACGAACACGCCCTAATGCTCCTGGAGCAAGGCGCTGAAATCTTGGACATCGGTGGCGAAAGCAGCCGCCCGGGAAGCGCACCAGTCAGCCTGCAAGAGGAACTGGACCGCGTGTGCCCCGTGGTGGAACGCCTCGCCAAACTCGCCAAGGAACGCGAATTCTACATCTCGGTCGATACGGTCAAAGCGAAGGTTGCAGCAGAGACTATGAAGCTCGGCGCGCACATCATCAACGACATCAGCGCCTGCGCCATGGACCCGAACATGCTCCAGACCGTCGCTGACACCAAGGCCGCCGTGGTACTCAACCACATCCGCGGAAACTTCGGCACCATGCAGCAGGACTTCAAACCGTACACGAACGTGGTACAGGAAGTCCGCGAAGAACTCTTGTCGCAGGTGAAAAAGCTTTTGGACCTAGGCGTCGAGCGCGAAAAAATTTGCATCGACCCGGGCATCGGATTCGGAAAAACGGCGCAGGACAACATCGACTTGATGAAATCGACTGAAGAATTCCTGAAAGACGGCTACCCCGTTCTCATCGGGACCTCGCGCAAGTCCTATATTGGTAAAATGCCCGGCCTCGAAAATAGCGACCGTCTGATTCCGACCGTTACGGCAGGAATCGTTGCCGTACTCGGTGGCGCCAGCTGCATTCGCGTGCATGACGTGAAAGAGGCCAAGGAATCTCTGCTTTATTTGGAGGCTCTGAGAACATGATTCTGTTTAAGCTATTCGGGATTATCGATGTGCGTCCGGCAGATATTCTGGACGTGCTCCTGATTTCGATTATCATTTACTACATCTTCTTGCTGTTCCGCGGCACCCGCGCCGCCCAGATGATTTTCGGCGGCCTGTTGCTGATTCTTGCCTGGATTATTGCGCAATGGTGGGAACTCCATACCGTCGTATGGCTTATCAGTAACCTTGCAACCCTCGGTATTATCGCGCTTGTGATTCTTTTCCAGCCCGAAATTCGAAGCGCCCTCACCCGTATCGGTCAGGCCGCCAGTAAGCTCGACTTTCACAACCTATTTTTCCATTCCAGCGGTCTCGACGAAATCACCAAGACAATCGCTAGCGCCTGCCAGGACTTGGCAAAAACGCACACGGGAGCCCTGATTGTGCTTGAAAAGCGCGTGGGCCTGCGTAACTACGCCGACACCGGTGAAATCTTGGACGCCCGAATCAGTTCTAGACTTTTGCGCGCCCTCTTCTTCCCGAATTCCGCTTTGCACGATGGTGCAGTCATCATGAACACCAAGCGCATTATTGCCGCCGGCTGTATTTTGCCCATGCCCACGGGTAACGCCGAAAAAGAAGCGGGCTACGGCATGCGCCACCGCGCCGCCAAGGCATTGGCTGCCGAATGCGACGCCCTCGTGATCGTGGTGTCCGAAGAAACGGGCTATATTTCTATCGCCTACCGTAACACGCTGCGCCGAAACATCAGCGTTGCTGAACTCAAGCAAGAAATTATCCGCCACTGGGGCGAACTCTTTAACGACGTGCGTGAGTCGGCTAAGGCCGAAATTGCAGAAGAAAAGGCAGGGTAGTAGGAAGTAGGAAGTAGACAGTAGACGGTTGACGGAAGACTGTAGGAAGTTGGTTGTAGGTAATTGGTTTAAAGGATTTTTATGAATAATAACGAAACAGAAGATCAGGTAAAATCTCGCCGCAAAAAGAAGAACATCGCGATTCTCGTGTTGATGTTCCTTTTGCTTGTAACCCTTTTTATTGTGCAGTGTCACCTGGACCAGATCAAGCAAGACGCCCTGGCCAAGGAACAGGAAACCGCTCTTGAAATGCAGCGCCGCCACACGCTTGATAGCTTGCGCGCCTTGGAACAGGCCCGCGCCGACAGCATCCGCATGGCGGACTCCCTGGCAAGACTCAGCGCAGACAGCGCACGCATCGCCGATAGTCTGCGCATTGCTGATTCTCTGGCCGCACTCCAGAACAATGTGAACCGCGACAGCATCCGTCACGTGCGCGACAGCCTGAATCACATCAAGGACAGTCTCGCCGCAATCGACAAAGCCCGCGCAGACAGCTTGCAGCGCATCGCCGATTCCTTGGCCGTCATCGAAAAAGCCAAAGCCGACTCTCTCGAAAAGAAGCGCATTCAAGACAGCATCCGCGCTGCCGACCAGGTGCCACCGGTCGCTGAAATCGCACCGCCTGCAGGCCGCTACTACGACCCCATCAAGCTCAAGGTCAAGTGCGAAGAAATCAAGTGCAAGACATTCCTCTCCATTGGCGATACGCTCCACGCCCAAGAAGCGGGCAAGGCCATTGAATACAACAAGACCGGAAGCGTATTCTTCTACGCCGTGGACTCCGTGGGGAACCGCTCCGCTTGGGAAGAAGCCAAGTACGACATGGCCAGCGACAACGTTTGCGGCAAGAACGCCTACCCCGTTCCGCTCGGAGGCAAGACCGTTTGCGTAGACGCCTACGAATACCCGAACAAGGCCGACGAACTCCCCCGCGACATGGTGAGCCAGGAACAGGCCGCAAGTTTGTGCCAGCAAGAGGGCAAGCACCTCTGCAGCCTCGCCGAATGGCAGGCCGCTTGCAAGAGCAAGGACAACACGCGCTACAGCTACGGCGACAGCTACAAGCAGAACAAGTGCAACACCAACACCAAGGCAGCCAAGCGCAGCGGTCGTAAGGAACAGTGCCGCAGCTGGTACGGCATGTACGACATGAACGGGAACCTTTGGGAATGGACTTCGACTACGAGCAAGGATCACCCGAACATGTACTTAGTCGCTGGCGGTGCCTGGAACACCAACAACGAAAGCAAGTGCACCGACAACAAGTTCAGTTTCTACCCGCAGAACCAGTACCCGAACGTAGGGTTCAGGTGCTGTAAGTAAATTCGGATTTCAGAATTCGGAGTTCGGAATTATTCCGTCATCTCCACATGCAGGTGCTCCATTTCACCTTTTTCCCAGAGCACCTTGAATCGCGGCCCGAGTTTATCTTGGGCCATTTCTACAACCTGACGGCGCTTGTCCATAGGCATATCGACAATACGGAAATCCATCGCCGCATTCTTGTAATGCTTTGAATTTTTCTTGTGGTAAGGGTAATCGTTTCCGCTAGTAATCACAGGCACGTAATCATCACCCATCACTTTATGGTAGCAGCGAATGATTTCTAGACCAGCAGTATCCATGACCGGAAGCAAGCTTTCCAGATAAACTCCTTCTTTCTGGCGAGTACGCTTAAGCAACAAGCGATGGACTTCGCGCTGGTTGAAGGGTTTCAGGTTCAAATGGCGCATGTATTCTTCGGCAGACCAAGTGTCTTCGACCTGTTTGGGCTCGTAATGCGGAATCGGTCGATCATTGGCCTTAATGAGTCGGTATACCCCAAATAAGACTAGAATCGCCAATATTGGAGCAAGCAAATACAAATGTTTAACAAAAAATTGCATTTCAGTGCTTTCAAAAATACTATTTTATGGGCATGAAGAAAGTTATTCTTATTTCCGCATCTCTTATTTCCTCGATGTTCCTTTTCGGCTGCGGCGACAACGCCAACTATACTGGCTGCTGGAAGGGCGAAGCCAATATGATTTTTGAAGTCTTGAGTGAAAACAACCAGGACTTTACGATTCGCAACGTAAACGGTGACCTCTCCGCCACCATTCAAGAAGGCAAGCTTTGCGGCAAGAATACACTTGACATGCCATACTGCATGAGCGTGAAGGGTGACTCCGCTTACTATGAATTCGGCGGCATTACCACGGGTTACGCCCGCATCAGCAAAGAAGAATACGAAGATATCTTCGCTTCTCAGAAAAAAGCGGCTATTGAATAATTAATCCAGAACGTCCTTCAGGATTTGTTCAATCATGTATTCGGTCGGAGCTCCGCTCCAGACCCGCTTGATGTAACCATCTTTATCTAACAGCATGAGTGTCGGAACAGCGTGGATGCCATAGCGCATCCACATTTCTTTTTTGGCGTCACGATAAAGCGGATACGGCGACGCATGCTGGTGAGCGTAGAAATCATTCAGCACGTCTACAGATTCGTCTGCAATACCGATGATTTCGACCCCCTTGTCGCTGTACTTTTTATAGATGTTTGCCAGCACCGGGAGCGTCTTGCGGCAAGGTCCGCACCAGGTAGCCCAAAAATCAAGCAAGGTGGCCTTCGGTTTTGCCTTACGCTTTTCACCGTTCTTGTAGAAGTTTTCGCCAAACTTGGCGATTTTACTGCCGATGGCGGAGCCCGTGAGACTGCTGATATCGTCGGGACGTTCTGTGAGGGCGACCGTCAGCGTTTTCTTTTTACCCTCGCGCACGATTTCGATTTTGACCTTTTGCCCGGCCTTGTGGCCAGCAACCGCCGACTGGATCTGCGCCATGCCAGTAAGCGTTTGACCTTCGACGCCAATAATCTGGTCGCCCGCAACCATGCCCGCCGTAAAGCAGCCCGATTCCGGATGCACGCCGATAACGTTCAAGGCGAGGTGATTTTCGAAACTCGCCTTTTTAAAGGTAACTCCCAGCCAGGGAACCGCATAGGAGAGTCCTGTTGCAAGAAGCAAAGCGAAAACAATATTACGAAATAATGGTTTCATTTTATGAAAGATGTGAGATGAGAAATGTGAAATGAGGAAATCAATTACACATTACACATTTCACATTGCTCTAGTGTTCTGAGTGATCTAAACGGCTTTGGTTTGCTTGGGGTTGTGGTCGTCGTAGTCCGCAAGCGTCTTGTAGCCCGTTTCAAATAGGGCCGCTTCAAGTTCCTTACGCATGGCATGTGCCGCCATCCAGCGGAAGGCCACCACCGAATAGCATTCCACAGCATCGACACCCAACTTGATCAAGTCAAAAATCTTGAATCCGTGGTCAATGCCACCACAGGCAATCACGCTAATCTGGGGGTAATGCTTGCGGATGTAGGTTACATTCCACATCATGTTTTCGTAGAGCGGCCTGCCCGACATGCCACCGCAGTCACCATCGGCGCGAAGCGGAGTCAAGTCTTCGAACTTGGTTTCAACCGGGAGCTCGCTAATCTTCTTGGTCGGGTAAGTATTGCCCACCACCACGCCGTTCACGCCCGTACGAACAATCATGTCCATCACGTTTACCAGGTGACGTTCCGACAGGTCCGGGCTAATCTTGGCATACACGGCCTTACGGATGGCCTGCGCATTACGGTACTTCATGATTTCACCGAAAATACGTTCGGTCAGCGACAAGTCCATGTCCACACGGGATTCGCCGGTATTGGGGCAGCTCAAATTGATTTCGATAAAGTCGCCGGCCTTGTAGGCGATAGCGAAACTTTCGAGCAAGTCCTTCAGCTTTTCTTCGTCATCGGTGAGGCCCGGAGTTTCAGCCACGGACACACCTACGCAAAGACCGACCTTGTGGGCCTTGGTCAGCTGTTCGTCGGCACGACGAGCGATGACTTCGACGCCTTCATTGTTCAGGCCCATGCTATTATGGATAGCACGGTCTTTTTCCAAAAAACCGATACGCGGGCGGTGCGTATTGCCCTCACGGAACCTGCGGGTCGCAGTCCCAACCGTAATACCACCAAAGCCCATATTCGCATAATCGCAAATGCGCTTGGCAGTCTTGTTGGCTCCGGCCGCCAAAATGATGGGGCAACCGAGGTACAGGGAATTGCTGTGGTCCGGGAATGAGATAACGCGCTTGAGAGTCTTGCTCAAGTCGGGGCGACCACCCATAAAAGGAATGTAGGGGGCAAACCGGGCTGCATGTTTCAAAGAATCGTGGCGGAATTCGGGATATTTGTGAAAAATGCGGCGAATGAGCGCCAAAACACGGTCGCCAAAGTTCAGGTAATATTCGTGATTCACGCAGTTGAAAGACATGGGAATTCCTTTTGCCGAAACTTATATCAAAAAAATAGAAAATATCACCCTTGGGCGACCATTTGGGAATTCGTTTTCTATTTTGTTTAGGCGAAAGAGGGCTAAAAATGGAACAGAAAATGATTGATTCTATTGTCTCGGCAATACACACGAAAATGCCGGAATACATCAAGACCTTAAGCGATCTGGTGAGTATTCCCTCCATTAGTTTTGACAATTTTGACCAAAAATACGTGCTAGAATCCGCAGAAGCCGTGAAGCAGCTTTTTTTGGACGCAGGACTAACCAACGTGCAATTTTTGCTGCCGCCAAGCGGTCGCCCGTCTGTATACGGCGAAAGCTTGACCAGCCCCGACAAGCCGACAGTGCTTTTGTACGCTCACCACGACGTACAGCCCCCCATGCGCGAAGCTCTTTGGAACACCAAGCCCTTTGAAGCAAGCCACCAAGGCGACCGACTCTATGGCCGCGGCACCGCCGACGACAAAGCGGGCATCGTGACCCACCTGGCCGCCCTTGAACAGGTTCGCGCCTGGAAAAAGAACGACGGTCCGAATCTCAAGTTTTTGATTGAAGGCGAAGAAGAATCCGGAAGTGCCGGATTTGAAGTCATTTTGAAGAAGAACGCCGAACTCCTGAAATGCGACGCCGTGATTGTAGCAGACCTCGGAAACTTCGCCAAGGGAACGCCCTCGATTACGACGACGCTCCGCGGCATGAGTGCGGTGAACGTGGAACTCAAGGCAACCAAGGCTCCGCTCCATTCCGGAAGCTGGTCGGGCCCGATTCCTGACCCCGGTCAAGTGCTTTGCCGCATGATCGCAAGCCTTACCGACGGCAAGGGCAACATCTTAATTCCGAATTTCGAAGACACCCTGGTGCCGCCGACCGAAGCAGAACTAGCCTCTTACAAGAGCCTCGGCATGACCGAAAAGATTTTCAGAAACGACGGCGGCATTCTGGAAAGCGTCAAACTGAAAGTGCCCGAAGACGAAATTCTCTTGTCGCTGTGGCGCAGGCCCTCGATTGTGGTGACCGCAATCGAAGTCGGCAACCGCACGAACGCCGGAAACGTTTTGCAGAACAGCGCTTACGCACGCATTGGTATTCGACTCGCCCCGGGCATGAATGCCGACGTAGCGACCCAGCAACTGGTGGAATTCTTGCAGGCGCAAGTCCCCTACGGCCTGCAATGCAGCATCACTACCGAAGATGGCGCAAACCCCTTTGTGACCGATACCGCCCACCCTTTCTTCAAAAAGATGAGCGAATCGATGGCGAATGCCTACGGTGCCGAGACCAAGTTTATTGGTTGCGGTGCTAGCATCCCGGGCGCAGAGCTATTCCGCAACACCTTCGGCGACATTCCTATTTTGCTCACGGGCCTCGAAGACCCCGAATGCAATGCCCATGGCGAAAACGAAAGCCTCTACTTGCCCGACTTTGAACACGGCATTGTCGCCGAAACCCTTTTCTTTGGAGGAATCTGCGAATGAGTTCTACCAAATTTCCAAGACTTGTCGTTTTAACTGGTGCAGGCATCAGCGCTGAATCAGGACTGCGCACCTTCCGCGGCAACGACGGCATGTGGGAGCACGAAAACATTGACGACGTGTGCACGCCCGAAGGCTACTACCGCGACAAGAAGCGTGTGAAGGATTTCTACAACTTCTTACGCAAGGGACTGAAGGAGCACGAACCGAACGCCGCCCACTTTGCGCTTGCAGAACTTGAAGAACGCCTGGGCGAGGACTTTTTGCTCGTGACCCAGAACGTAGACAACTTGCATGAGCGCGCGGGATCCAAGCGCGTATTGCATATGCACGGCGACTTGATGCGTCTTACTTGCGAAAAAAATCCGAAGCATGAATTCATTTTCGAGGGCGAAGAAACGCTGGATACGCGCTGTCCGTTCTGTGGTGGCATGAGCCGCCCGGATATCGTTTTCTTTGGCGAGCAGCCTCTTTACATGGAAGAAATCCAGGACGCCCTAAGGCATTGCAAGGAATTCGTGTACATTGGCACGAGTAGCGTGGTCTACCCCGCCGCCGGTTTCAAGAGTTTTGCGAAAAGTTTTGGCGCAAAGGTGACTTGTTTGAACTTGGAAGTTCCGACAAGCGACCCGTACACCGATGTTTTTGTGGAGGGCAAGGCGACAGAAATTGTGCCCAAGTGGTGCAAGGAATTCAAGTAATCCCGGAAACAAGATTCTTTTGGAGCCTCACGATTGGGATTTTACTAACGTAAAATCTATTTAAGACTTTTTTTGAAAAAGCGTTAGCTTTTTCGAATTCGTGTGACAAAAAATTCAATCAAATCATAAAACAATTTGCTTCGTGGTTCGAAGAGCCCGGAGCTTTTTGTTTTGGCGGAACAACTTCGCTGCGGCACTGTTCGGTGCATTTTTCGCAGCGGTCCGCAAAGCGGCATCCCTTTGCAAAATCACGCGGATGCGGCACCGAGCCTGGAATAGACTTCATTGTTCGCATATCGCTGTGGTTCTCGGGAATGGCTGCCAGCAACCCTTGCGTGTACGGGTGCATCGGAGAATCAATCACGTCGCGAACGGCACCTGTTTCAACAATACGCCCGGCGTACATGACCGCGACGCGGTCTGCATATTGCGACACGATTCCCATATTGTGCGTAATCAAGAGCACTGCAGTCCCTGTGCGGTTCGCCATATCCTTGAGTACTGCAAGCACCTGTGCCTGCACCGTAACGTCGAGAGCTGTCGTCGGTTCGTCGGCGATAATGAGCTTGGGTTTAGAAAGCAGAGCCATCACAATGCATACACGTTGCAACATGCCGCCCGAAAGTTCATGCGGATACGAATTCAGCACACGGTCGATATCCTTGAAGCCTGCCGATGCAAGCATTTCGCGGATAGTTGCAAGACTATCGCCCTTGATGCCGCAGAACTTGAAAACCTCCAACAGTTGCTTCTTGATGGTCAGTACAGGATTCAAGGCCTGCATGGGTTCCTGAAAGATGCATGCGATTTCGGAGCCGCGGACTTTTTGCAAGTCTGCAAGCGGCAACTTCGCGAGATCCACCGGCGATGCATTTTCGTCTGCGCGATACAACACCGAGCCTTCGACAATTTGCGCGCTCGGTTGCGGCAACAAGCGCAGAATGCTCATGGCCGTCACACTCTTTCCGCAACCGGACTCGCCCACCAGCGCAAAGAATTCGCCCTGACTGATTTTGAACGAGACCTTGTCTGTCACCTGCAACGGCTTAACGCCTTCGCGGGGTTTGCCCTTCTTGTCAAAACCGAAAGCCACCGAGAGATCGCGCACCTGCAAAACCGGCAAAGAATTAGACATATCGATCCCCTGATTTAGGATCTACACAAGACTCCGCAATTGACTTATGCATATTTGAGAATACAGCGTCAATTGCTCCGCGCTTCCACGACTCGTCAATACGAGTCGTTCTCGCTTGGCATGGATCCTTCAGTCGAATCATACTAAACATATCGGTCTCCCGACTTCGGATCCATTGCATCTCGCACGCCTTCGCCTACGAACGTAGTGAGGAGCAGCGTGATGAACAAAGCAGCCACCGTGCTTACAGAAATCCACGGCGCATAAAGGTTGTTGAGCCCCTGGCTCATGAGTTCACCCCAGCTAGGTGTTGGCGGTTGCAGGCCAAAGCCCAAAAAATCCAACGAAGTCAGGCTACCGATTCCGCCAATCAGCGTAAACGGGAACAACGTGACCACAGGCGTCATTGCATTCGGCAAGATTTCCTTGAAGAATATATGGCGATGCCCCATGCCCAAGACCTTGGCCGATTGCACGTAAGTCATACCGCGCAACTTCAAGAATTCCGCACGCATGTAGTAACTCAGCGAAATCCAGTTGAAGGCGGCCATAATCAAAATCAAAAGCCAGAAGCTACGGCCATAAATACTGCCGATCAAAATCACCACGTAAAGCATCGGGAGCGACGACCAGATTTCGATAAAGCGCTGCATACCCGTGTCCCAGAACTTGCCAAGATAACCTTGAATACCGCCAATCACAATGCCCAGGAAGGTTCCCAGCACCGTCAAAAGCAGGCTAAAGCTAATGCAAATGCGGAACCCATGAATCAGACGAGCCAGCACATCGCGGCCATTGCTGTCGGTTCCAAGCCAATGTCTTGCACTGGGAGCAAAGGGCGGCGTTCCGTCTTCGCTCAAGTCCGCCTTTAGCGGGTCGTGCGCAATCGGGGGCATAATCGTCCAGATTTCGGGGCAGCCTCCGGCACGCGTAAAGCCCTCGGCGGCATCTTCCTCGCATTCTCGCACCGCGGCAAACAACTTGCCGTAATCGGCTTCAGTCTGGTATTCTCCGCCAAAATCCGCATCACTATAGCGGACAAACGCCGGAAAATACGTCTTTCCCTGGTAGCGCATCAGAAGCGGTTCGTCGTTAACGGTCCAAGGGCTCGTGAGCGACAACAGGTACGCCACCACAAGCACCACAAGCGACCAGAAAGCCCGCTTGTTCTTACGGAAGCGTTTCAGGCGATTCAAGGTTTCTTGTGTCAGGCGAATTTTCATGCAACAAATTTATTAAAAGGCAATTCCATTACTTCAACAACCGCATAATCAACGCGAACAATTGCGCGAAATCGATCGGTTTTGTCACGTATCCATTGACGCCGGCATCAAAAGCAGTCTGTTTTTCTTCTTCAAATGCACTTGCCGACAAGGCGATAATAGGCAATCTCGACTTGCGGCGATCCTCCATTTTACGAATTCGAGCAGTCGTTTCTAGGCCGTCGCCCTTAGGCATCTTTACATCCATCAGCACGACATCGAACGAACCTGCCGGAGACATATCGATTTTTCGATAGCAGTCGTTACCGGTATTGACACTGACGACATCGGCATTGACTGTTTCAAGCATGCTCGAAACGATTTCAATCGTTTGCGGGTCATCATCGGCCACCAGGATTCGCTTTCCTGCAAGGGATTTCTTAAACGGAGATTCCTCGACAGGAGTTTCTTCTATCTGGTCATCGGCAATCTGGTGCGGAGTTACAACCACGACTCGGGTACCCTCGCCCACTCGACTTGTAATCTTCACTGTTCCGCGCATCAAGTCGACTAGCTTTTTAACGATACTCAGTCCAAGGCCGGTGCCATCGATACCGCGGGTAAGCGCACTCTGCTCACGTTCAAAAAGTTCAAAGACCTTCGGCAGGAATTCTTCCGAAATGCCCACGCCCGTATCTTCGACAATCATTTCGATGTAGCACATTCCCGGAGTTTCGTGCGGCAAGTCGCGTAGCGAAATACGGACAAGTCCGCCCGCGCGGGTGTACTTGATGGCGTTGCTCACGATATTCAAGAGAATCTGGTGGAACTTGACCTTATCCACATACACGCAGCGGGACTTGATATTGCGAGAAACCTGCAGCATGACACTCTTTTGCCTAGCAGTCTGTTCAAAAGTCGTTATCAGGTCTTCGCTTAGCGTAGCGGTCAATACCGGGTGTTCTTCAAGTTTTTCGTAGCCCGATTCGATTGTCGTAAGGTTCAAGACCGAATTGATCATATCGAGCAAAAGCGTGCCTGCCGACTGAATCCCCCTCATGTAGTAATTCAGCATCGAAGATTGAGCTTCGGGCAAGTTCAAGTTCAGCAAATACTTTTGGGCAAGAATTCCATAGCCAAGAATCGCATTCATCGGAGTTCGAATGTCATGGCTAATATTGAACAAGAAGTTCGACTTCGCCTTGTCGGCACGTTGTGCGCGGTCGAGCGCCTTCACAAGCGCCACGCGCTGTTCGTTCAGTTCCTTGCGTTTTTCAAGTTCGGCATTCATGGATTCATCGACAAGCTTGATACCCATGACAAATTCCGGGCGATCCTTGGAGGGCTTGACATAGTGAACCTGCATGTAATGAACAACACCGCCTCTGGAAATGCGGTAAATGAACTCAAAACGGTTATGCTTCAGAAATTCGTGATTTAGGCGTTCCAAGTTGATAACGCGGTCAAAAAGCGGGCGATCTTCAAGCAGCACCATGCGATTAACGTATAGAGACGTCAGTTGGTCATAATGCGGAGACTTGTCGAAAGCGTCTTGCATATAGCGCGATACATTCTCGTTAATGCAATAGCTTTCGCTTTGACCGGTCTTGGAATCAATGACGAAGGCACTCCCATATGAATCCGTAAGCGCATTGATGACGTTCAGGTGCTTACCTTCTAATTCGCTACGCAAGCGACGATTGGTACGGTAAACCGAATGGATATAGATGATAAAGAAGAGCAGGACAAAGAAGAGCGCAAAGAAAGACTTTAGAATAATAATCTTGGTTACACTAGTCAGCACATGGTAAGGCACCATTTGTACCACGAACCACCCCAGTTCGTTTGCCGGCATAACGCATGCAATCGACGTACCATATTCCGTAGTAAACCTGAAAGCCTTCGGTTCCTTGAGAACGGCATTCTTTTTGAACATGTCAAAAATATCCGCCGTGAAAAAATCCTGGGCACGCTCTTCAAAAGATTTTCCGTAATCGTTCTCGACAATGTTTGACGTGATTATGTGCAGTTCGCCGTCACATACAAGCGCCACCGTAGATTCCCCATTCACCGTATTCTTGAGCAAGGGCAAAAGGTCTTTTTGGCCACCCAAGATTCCGGAAATTACGCCGATCACGGAATTGTTGTAATAAAGAGGGGTATATACGTTGATTTTAGATTCACTGAAGGTTTTGGCTTTGTAATCGATCCAAACACCAGACCTCCCCATGATTCCCTGACGGAAAAAATCACTTTCAGAAACATCTATCGGTTCCTCGTCGTAAGAAAGCTTTAGGCCGTCTTTACGAATATACTCAATCCTTGAAAAAGGGACCTCGTCCATCATCGACAAGAACGCCGATTCCGGACGACGAAGTTCCGGGCCATCCATTTTCTTGGACACGGAATGAGAAACTAGTTTAATACTGCTTTTTGCGTATTTCAGTTTTTCAGTCAGTTCCGAAGACATGCGACGCGTATCTTGCACAATCGATTCTTCGACCTGCTTAAAATAGGCTTCGCGAGCAATCAAGGCATAAACAACAACAAGAATAACCACCGCAATCGCAACCGCGATAATGGCTGGGCTTAAAGGCATCCAACGTTTTAACTTTAACTTTTTCATGGCAAATCAAATTGTATACAGCAATTATAACAAAAAGTTTTTTCTAATATGTAGCTCGTATGAAGGATTTGACCATTGAACACAAGCCACAAAAAGAACGCTGCATTCTTGTCGGGATTTCTACACCCAAAGTGCGTCCTTGGCTTGCTACCGAACAGCTTGCAGAACTTGGAAGACTTGCTGAAACTGCAGGTGCCGAAGTCGTGCAGAGTTTTTTACAACGAGTGCAGAATTTCAGTCCGGCAACGCTCATTGGCGAAGGCAAGGTAAACGAAGTCAAGCGCGCCCTCGAAGAACAAGACGCCAAGATGGTCGTTTTCGATGACGATCTTTCGGGCTCGCAAGTTCGTAACCTGGAGCAGAGACTCCCTGGAATCAAGGTTCTCGACAGAACCGGCCTTATTCTCGACATTTTTGCAAAGCATGCCATTACCGCCGAAAGCCGCTTGATGGTCGAAGTGGCGCAGTTACAGTACATGATGCCACGCCTCACTGGCGCATGGACTCACCTTTGCCGCCAGCACAATGGAGGTATCGGCACCAAGGGCCCTGGCGAAACGCAGCTCGAAACCGACCGCCGCATGATCCGTAAACGCATCCAGGAACTCAAAAAGAAACTTGAAAAAATCGAGGACGCCCGCGAAAGCCAGGCCGAAAACCGAAACGATATTTTCCACATCGGGATCGTGGGCTACACGAACGCGGGCAAGTCTACGCTGACCAACCGCTTGACCGGCGCCGATGTATACGTAGAAGACAAGCTGTTCGCCACCCTCGACAGTACCACACGAAAACTCTATTTGGACGGCGAAAACATCATTTTGTCAGACACAGTCGGTTTTATCCGCAAACTTCCGCACAACTTAATCGAAACCTTCAAGAGTACGCTCGGCGTGGCCGCCCATGCAGACTGCATTTTGGAAGTCGTTGACGGTTCTGCGCCCGATTACCGCGAGCACCTCGAAGTCACGCACCGAACGCTCGAAGGCATCATCAGTTCCGAGACGCCACGTATCCGCGTATTCAACAAGGCCGAAATCTGCGACGAGGCACGCCGTACGGAACTCCGCGAGAATTATCCCGAGGCAATCCAGGTGAGCGCCCGCGAAAACATCGGCATGGAACGTCTCAAGGAAACCTTCAAGGATCAGCTCGCCGCCTGGCACAAAAAGCGCGAAGCCCACGAACAGAAAGAGAAGGAACGCAGCGAAGCTCCCTGGAAAGAGTAAACGAACAGCGAATTATCTTCATTATAAGGCTTTTCGTCGTAAAAAAGCAAAAAAAGTAACACAAATTTTACCGATTTTCTAGATTTGGCCTTAATGGAAGGAAGAACGATTACACTCCCCGCCACCCTTACGGCCGCAAACAGCAAAGAATTGTTGCGGGAGTGCAGGCGCACGCTCTACAAGGAGCCGCTGAACATCGACGGTTCTTCCCTCACGCGCATGGACTACAGCGGCGATGCATTCTTTGCGCTCCTCGCCGACTTAAGCGAAAAGACCGGCAACAAGCTCACGCTCGCCCACTTTAGCGAAGAAATCAAGGCGCAGCTCAGGGCGCTCAAGAAAGAAAAAATTCCCGAAAAAGTCAAGACCGGCTACAGCAACTTCCTCGATGCCATCGGTGCAAAGACCGCAATCATCGCCAAGGAAGTTGCCGAGGTGTTCATCCTCTTGAACATGTGCATCTACTGGATGATCTGCGGTCCTTTCGACAAAGGGCGCAGCAAGTTCGGCGGCACCGCCAAGCAGGTCTTTATGCTCGGCACCGAAGCCACGGGCATCTGCTTTCTGATGGTCGCCCTCATCTGCTTCACCATGGCGCTCCAGAGTTCGTTCATGCTCAAGGCCGTGGGCGGCGGTTCTTACCTCGCCTCGGGGCTTGGCTACCTGATTTTTGCAGAAATCAGCCCGCTACTCACGACGATTATCTTGGCGGGGCGTTCCGGCAGCTCCATCGCGGCAGAAATTGCAAACATGTCCGTCTGCGAAGAAATCAAGGCCATCAAGACCATGGCAATTTCGCCTGTGCAGTACCTGGTGGTCCCCCGCTTTATCGCGATGACCATCTGCACGCCGATTCTTGCCTTCTGCGCAGGCATCGCGGGCTGCCTTGCCGGTTTCCTGATTGGCTACTTTTTCTTTGATATTTCGTTTGCGAACTACTTCCAGTCTATCCGCGACGGGATTCCGCCGATTCTTTTCTTAAAGAGCACGGTCAAATCCATCGCATTCGGTTGGCTAGTCACGCTGATTTCTTGCAACAAGGGCTTAAACGCCGAAGGCGGTGCCGAAGCGGTGGGCCTCGCAACAACCTCCAGCGTCGTGGTTTCGATTTCTGCCATCATCGTCGCAGACTGCGCGTTCAGCTTTATATTCTACTAGGGGCAACAATGGACGACATTACACTCAAAGTAGATCACCTGAAAGCCGGTTACGACGGAAAGACCGTTTTGAACGATATTTCGTTCGATGTCAAGAAGGGCGAAATCCGCATGATTCTCGGAAGTTCCGGATGTGGCAAGTCGACGCTCATGAACAACATCCTCAAGCTCTACAAGTCCGAAAGCGGAACCATCACCTATTTCGGCAAGACGTTCGGAGCCAAGGAAGGGCTCGATTTCGAGACTCGCCTGCGTACGGGCGTGTTGTTCCAGAACGGAGCGCTCCTTTCGGATTTGACCGTGGCCGAAAACGCCATGCTTCCGCTCATCCGCAGCATGCCCTACATGCCCAAAAAACAGATGGAAGCGATTGTGGCCGACCGCCTTGAAAAAGTGCACCTGCTGCACGCCTTCCACAAGTATCCTTCCGAACTTTCGGGCGGCATGAAACGCCGCGCGGCCCTTGCCCGCGCCATCGCGCTAAAGCCAGAGCTGCTCTTTTGCGATGAGCCCTCGACCGGCCTCGATCCGGTGACCGCACGCTCCCTCGATGAACTGCTGCTGGAGCTGCGCGACACGCTCGGGGTCTCGATGGTCATCGTGAGCCACGAACTCGAGAGCATCAAGATCGTCTGCGACCGCTTTATTTACCTGAAAGACGGCTATGTGCTCATGGACGGCACCTTGCAGCAAGGGCTCGACAGCGACGACCCCATCCTGCGGCATTTCTTCAACAGGCAATGTCCCAAGGAAGAGGACCACAATGAATATTACCATTTTAACTTTATCGACTGATTTGGAGTAACCATGGAAACCACACGTGCCGAAAGAATCAAGATTGGCGCCTTCATGCTCCTCTGCGGAATCATGATTTGCGTGTTCCTGGGCTATGTACTTTCGCGATTCTTGAACAAGGAATTCGACAACTATTATACTGTATTCAACGAATCTGTCATCGGCCTTTACAAGGATGCGCAGGTCAAGCTGAACGGTATCGACGTCGGTAACGTGACCGAAATTGCGATTGATTCTTCGAACCTGAACCAGGTGGTCGTCCGTTTCCGCGTGAACAAGGGTACGCCCATCAAGCTAGGCACCCGCGCGGGCATGACGCACGGAATTTCACTCACCGGCGAAAAGCAAATTGTGCTTTCGGGAGGCCGCTTTGACGAACCCGACGTCGCCGAAGGTGGTTATGTCCCTGCCGAAAAGACGGCATTCGATGCGATCGCCAACAAGACGACCGATATCATCGCTCATGTCGACTCGCTGATGACCAACATCAACAGCCTCTTCTCCGAAGAAAATACGCAAAGCATCAGCAATTCGCTCAAGAATTTCGAAAGTGCTACGCAAAACCTGAACCGGCTGACGCAGAACCTGAACGCGCCCATCAACAACATCTCGAATGCGGCGAACTCGATGAAGAACGTCCTTACTGAAATCGAAGATGCTAAAATCGCGGCAAAGACCAGCGAAAACATGGACCTGGTCAAGGAAAAGCTCGAAGCCATCGATACCAAGGCGATGAACGAGAACCTGACGCAAGCGATGGAATCTATCAGGCAGCTCACGCAGCGGCTTGACCAGGTGGTGTACAAGAACCAGGACCAGGTCGGCGACGCCGTCGTGGAACTCAACGCTGTGCTAGAGAACCTCGAAGAATTTACGCAGAAAATCAAGAACAACCCGTCGGTACTGATTCATTCGGAGAACAAGAGCCGGAGGAAATAAGCCCTTATGTCATCCCTGCGAAGGCGGGGGATCCCCTTTTCTACTTAAACGAGTTTAATATGAAAAAAACACTTATTGCAATCGCGACCTTATTGGCACTCTCGCTCACCGCCTGCCTGGGCGGCGGTTCCAGCGAACCGACAAAGTATTATACGATTGCGGTCGAAAACATCCAGGCCCCCACATCTAGCGCATACGCCGACAAACGCCTGCAAGTGCGCAAGTTTACCATTGAGCCCGCCTACCAGCGAGCAAACATCGTCTACCGCGAATCCGCCTACGACTTCATGTTCTACGACCTGGACCTGTGGGCCAGCCGCCCAGAACACATGATGGCCCAAGTAGCAAGCGAATACATCGCCAAGAGCGGACTTTTCAAGACTGTAGAAACCAAACCGACTGGCAAGCCCGATTTTGAATTCTTGGGAAACATCGTCGCTATCGAAGAAGTTGATGAAGGTTCTTCGCAGTATGCACGTCTCGCAATGCAGCTGACCTTCCGCAAAACCGAAAGCGACCAAGCCATCTGGGAAAAAAGTTTTGACGAAAAGCTAAGCATGGACAACCGCGAACCGAGAACCACGGCCGAAACCATTTCCAAGCTCTTTGGCAAGTACATGGAAGAGGCTCTCAGCGAAATTTCATCCCAGAACTAGTAATAAATCTGCGCAACATCCAGAAAAGTACCTCCCCAAAGGCACTTTTTTTTCGTTCGTTTCGTCAAAATCCGTTTACATTGTTAAATTTCGTTAAGATTAACATCCATAAGGAGCACCTAATGAAAACCATGAAACTTTCTGCAATCGTGCTCGGCCTCGCCGCCGCAAGCGCTTTTGCTCAAGCCGCCCCGGCTGCTGCCCCTGCCGCCACCCCGGCTGCAGCACCCGCTACCCAGCCTGCCGCACAACCGGCCGCCGCTCCTGCAGCACAACCCGCTGCCGAAGCCCCGAAGGCTGAAACAGCCCAGCCCGCTACTCAACAAGCCGCAGCTCCGGCTGCCGACACCGCAGCAGTAGCCCCGAAGGCCGAAGAAGCCAAGGTTGCTGAAGAACCGAAAAAGGATGAAGCCGCCAAGGCAGAAGAACCTAAAATTGAAGAAAAGAAAGAAGAAGTTGCCAAGGCTGAAGAGCCCAAAGCCGAAGAAAAGAAAGAAGATGCTAAGGAAGGCGCCTCTTTCATAGAACGTCTGAACATCACCAAGGCTGACCCCGCCCCCGAAGGCAAGAAGGCCATGGAATTCAAGGTTTCCGGCCAGGCAGAATTTGACACCTACGTCAACTGGCGAAATGACAACGAACGAGACTTCTATCATGATTTCTGGTCTACTGTCGACGTCGATTTCCAGGTAAAGTTTAACGACAAGTGGTCAGCTCAGGTTGAAATCGAAGCCGATGGCGAAGGGACCTCGCCGGCAGTTCACTATAACGGCGCTTTCGTTCAATACCAGAGGAACGAAAACTTAGCCATCAAGTTTGGCGACATGACCTATTCCGAAGGCGCATTCGACTACTACGACTATAATGATCCTGCTGACTACGCCGTCGGAATGAAGGAACACGATGTCCGTGGTATCGAACTCGATCTCTACGGCCTGCAGCTCGCCTTTGGCCTTACCCGAAGCGGCGCTGACTACACCTGCAGCAACCAGTACTACGATGCAAACGGCAACCCGATTCCAGCAGATAAGGCCTGCAAGAGCTACGACGTGCACGCCGCGTACCAGTTTGACCTGGCCGGCCAGGCACTCCGCCCGTTCGTTCATTACCAGAACTGGCAGATTGAAGACGAAAGCGAATTCCACGCCGGTTTGGACGCCGCCCTCGAATTCGGTCCCTTCGCTATTCACGCCGTCTACGGGTTGCATAAAGACAACATTACCAAGTCCAATCCGAAATTCACTCACGCCTTCTTGGCAGAACCCACCTTCAAGGTTGCCAACGTAACTGTCAAGGGCGGTTTCTTCTATGCCCTGCTGGACGACAATCTGGAAAAGGCAACGATTCATGACACTGAAATTCCGGAATACATGTTTGCCTACGGCGAAGGCATCATCAAGTTCAACGACGCATTCGCCCTCGGTGCCGTTGGCGAACTGCACTCGAACTCTCTTGATGACGATACCGACCTCGGTTCTTTGAACTTCGGTTTGCGTTCTTACTTCACCCCGGTTGACGGTCTTGACGTTACCGGCTTCCTCATGGCGATTCTCCCCATGGGTGACGACTGGGAAAAGGACGGCCATCAGGCAGCCGTTTCTACGATTGACTACGGCGAAGACGTGAACCTCAAGTTCGGTGTCGAAGCCATCTTCAGCTTCTAACAGGCGTTCTTTTGCCCCTTTGTGCAGTAGTGTCATTTTTTTGACACTACTTTTTTTTATATTGTGTCCGTACGTTGAAATTTAAGCCTTTAAACGCATTTTTTGAATATGAGCGAAGAAATTAAAGATTCGACCCTTGGACTTTCGAACGTGAACCACCTTGAAAAACTCTACGACGGGTGGTTCCTGGACTACGCGAGCTACGTGATTTTGGACCGCGCCGTTCCGTACTACGAGGACGGACTTAAGCCGGTGCAGCGCCGCATTCTGCATTCCCTTTTCGAAAACCACGACGGCCGCTACCAGAAGGTGGCCACCATCGTCGGTCGAACCATGGCCTACCACCCGCACGGCGACGCCTCCATTGGCGATGCTCTCGTGGGCCTCGGTCAAAAGAATTTGCTGATTGACACCCAGGGTAACTGGGGTAACCCCTTCACGGGCGACCGCGCCGCAGCACCGCGTTATATTGAAGGCCGCCTCACGCCGTTCGCAATCGACGTCGTGTTCAACCCCGAAACCACCGAATGGATTCCGAGCTACGACGGCCGCAGCCAGGAACCGGTGACACTCCCGGTCAAGTTCCCGCTGCTCCTGGCACAAGGTGTGGACGGCATTGCCGTAGGTCTTTCCACCTCGATCCTCCCCCACAACTTCCGCGAACTCTGCGAAGCAAGCATCGCGATTCTGAAGGGCAAGAAGTTTACGCTGTACCCGGATTTCTTCACGGGCGGCATCATCGATGTGAGCGACTACAACGACGGCCAGCGCGGTGGCAAGGTCCGCGTGCGCGCGAAGATTGAAAAGGTCGACAACAAGACGCTCGCCATCCGCGAAATCCCCTACGGCACCACCACCGTAAGCCTGATCGAAAGCATCGTGAAGGCAAACGACAAGGGTAAAATCAAGATCAAGCACGTGGACGACAACACCAGTAAAGAAGTCGAAATCCTCGTGCACCTGCAGCCGGGCACCGACCCGCAGGTCGCCATCGACGCCCTCTACACCTTTACCGACTGCGAAAAATCCATTTCGCCCTGCACCTGCGTGATCGTCGACAAGCACCCGAAATTCCTCGGCGTCTCCGATATTCTCCGCATGAACACGGAGCACACGGTCAAGCTTTTGGAATGGGAACTCGTCAACGAACTCAAGCACCTTGAAGACAAGTGGCACATGACCACCCTCGAAAAGATATTCATCGAAAAGGAAGTCTACGAGGTCATCAAGAAGGCAAAGGACCGCGAACAGATTATCAGCCTCGTGCGCGAAGGACTCACTCCTTACCTCAAGCGCCTACACCGCAAAGAAGTCACTGACGAAGAAATCGGCAAGCTCATCGAAATTCCGATCCGCCGCATCAGCCATTACGACCGCGAAAAGGCCGACCAGCTTTTGAAGGAACTGGAAGAAAGCATCGCCACCTGCAAGTACAACCAGGAACACATTACCGAATACACCATCGAGCACTTCAAGAATATCTTGAAAAAGTACGGCGAAGGCAAGGAACGCCGCACGCAGATTGCGGAATTCGGCAAGGTCGAAGCCGTGCATGTGGCTCTCGCCAACCAGAAGCTTTACGTAAACCGCAAGGAAGGCTTCCTCGGCACCGGCATGAAGAAGGAAGAATACCTCTTCGACGTGTCCGAATATGACGACTTGATCGTGTTCAAGGCCGATGGCAGCTTCAAGGTCGTCAAGGTCAGCGACAAGGACTTTGTGGGCAAGAACATCTTGCTCGTTGAAAAGTTCAAGAAGGACGACGACCGCCACATTTATAACGTGATTCACCAGGACGGCAAGGACGGGGCCTACTACATCAAGCGATTCAACGTGGGTGGCGTCACCCGCGACAAGGATTACTTTATGGGTAAGGGCAAGCCCGGCAGCAAGATTTTGTACATGTCCAGCAACCTGAACGGCGAAGCCGAAGTCGTGGAAGTCACGCTCAAGCCGCGTCCGCGCACCAAGCTCAACTTCGAGGTGGATTTCAGCTCCATCGACGTGAAGGGCCGCGGCGCCATGGGTAACATTGTGACCAAGTACCCGGTCAAGAGCATCAAGCGCGTCCGCAAGGGTGTAAGCACCTTGGGCGCCCGCGTTCTCTACTTTGACGCCCTCGCCGGCATCATCAGCACCCAGAAGAAGGGCGACCGCATCGGCGAATTCGGCGAAAAGGACAAGATCCTGATTGTCAAGGAAAACGGTACCGCCCGCGTGCACGACATGGCCGACCCGATTCTCGTGGGTACCGGCGTCAAATACATCCATAAGTTCGACCCGGAACAGGTCTTTACGGTTCTCTACTTCGAAGGCGGTAACTTCAACTACATGGTGAAACGCTTCAACTTGGAAGGCTGCCCCATGACCACGGAATTCAGCCTCGTGTCCGATCACAAGGATACGCAGATGATTGAATTCTTCGCGACAGAAGACGCCCGCGAACTCATGGAATACCAGGTAGGCCGCGAAGTCCAGAAGGAAGAACTGGACCTGACCGAAGTCGCCGAAGTCAAGGGTTACAAGGCGCTCGGTAGCAAGTTCACCGCCAAGAAGGTGAAGCGCGCTACCCGAATCTCCCCGCCCGACAGTTTCGACGACGGCTCTAGCGAAGACGAAGGCTCCGACGAATCCGACCCAGAATTGTTTGACTAAGTAAAAAGGGGGAAGAATCCCCCTCGCTCCTGCCGCCCGCGGCATCCGCTACCCTCTCGCCTAGGGGTACACCCCTAAAACCCCTTGATAATGCGGGAGGGGCCCCAGCTCGGAGTGGACGCTATGCGTCCGTGGCTACGTTCAGTCATACAGGCAAGTAAACTTGCCTGTGCGACACTCACTTGCACACTTTTGCGAGGGCCGCACGGGCCCCTCCCTGCACCCACCCCATCCTTGGCCGACGCTTTATTATCGCTTGCTAAGCGATTATCTTCTTACTTGTCTTGCCGGACTCGTTCCGGCACCTCCATTCCTCGCCTACTGTCATGCTGAACTCGTTTCAGCATCAGCATTTCTTTTTTCATTAGTTTATATTTATAGCATGACTGATAAGATGAAAGGTAGGCTATATACATGGTTAGTCTTTACAGGTTTTTACCTTGTAATGACATTATTCTTTTTATGTATAGGAGCCGATTTTTTTCTAATGATCATCCTATTTATCTTTTGGGCCGTCATCACCGGAATAACATGTTTAGTTTTCGGATTTATTCCCAGTAGGGGTAATTCATTTTTTGTAGACAATTATTTGAACGAAGAACCCGTAGATTATCGTGATTCATCCGATATTTTTGACGAAGCTTTAGGTCTAAAGAAGCCCGAAGAACGCGAAAAAACGTTCGACGAGCTTATCGCCAAGAAGCCTAACAAGCAATAGATTGCTTCCCCCTACAGGGTCGCAATGACGTAGTTCAATTACATCCAGTCACTGAAGCTTGAATCGCTGGGCATACGCCAGTCGGCGCGTGGCGACAAGGAGATTGTACCGACTTTCGGGCCATCAGGAATGCAGCTGCGCTTGAACTGTTGCGTAAAGAACCTGCGCACGAATACGGCTAAGGCCTTTTCCAATTCTTCGTCGCTGAACTTGCCGGCAAAGGCATACTTCGCGAGGAACAGGAGCTTTTGCGGAGCGGCGCCGTACTTTGCGAAGTGATACAAATAGAAGTCGTGGATTTCGTAGGCACCCAAGATGCTTTCGGTCTTCTGCGCAATCTGGCCGTTAGAATCGGCAGGCAAAAGTTCCGGCGACACCGGCGTGTCTAAAATATCGCGAAGGACGCTTGCAAGTTCCGAGGCCTTCGCCTTGTCGACGGTAAAGCTTTCGGCATGGTCCGCATACCAGCCCACCACATGGCGCACGAGCGTCTTCGGAATATCGCAGTTCACCGCATACATGGACATGTGGTCAGCGTTGTAGGTGCTCCAGCCGAGCGCGATTTCAGAAAGGTCGCCCGTACCGATGACGATTCCGCCTACGCTGTTGGCAATGTCCATCAGAATCTGCGTGCGCTCGCGGGCCTGAACATTCTCGTAAGTCACGCTCAGATTCTTGGGATCGTGACCGATGTCGGCAAAATGCTGCAGGCAAGCCTTCTGGATATCGACCGTGCGCAGTTCCGTGCCCAAAAGCTCTGCAAGCGTCACCGCATTGCTCTTGGTACGCTTGGTCGTACCGAATCCGGGCATCGTAAGCACCAGGATTTCAGAAGCAGGGCGCTTCAGGAGCTTGAATGTTTCGGCCACAACGAGCAAGGCAAGCGTAGAATCCAAGCCGCCCGAAAGGCCAATCACCGCGCGCGCAGAATGCGACGCTTCGAGTCGCTTCGCAAGTCCTGCGCATTGGATATTGAAAATCTCGGTGCAGGACTTGTCGCGAGTTTCGATGTTGCCCGGCACAAACGGCATCGGCGCCACAAAGCGGTACTTAAGGCTATCAATCGAACGCAGACAAGCGAAACTCGCCGCGCGCGCATAAAAGCTACGGCTGTCGAAATCCTGGAACGATCCTTCGCTCAAGCGCTGCATGTTCAGGCGTTCCACATCCACGTCTGCGTAAATAATTTCAGATTCGCGGCTAAACGGCTTGCTTTCGGCAATCATGCTGCCGTTCTCGGCAATCATCAAGTGCCCGCTAAAGACCATGTCCGTCGTCGATTCATGCACGCCCGCCGACGAATAAACGTAGGCCGCCATGCAGCGAGCGGACTGGTTCATCACCAAGTTACGGCGGTAATCGCGTTTGCCCACCAAGGCATCGCTTGCCGACAGGTTCACAATCACGTTCGCACCGGCCAATGCAAGCTCGCCACTCGGCGGCACCGCGGTCCACAAGTCTTCGCAAAGTTCCACGCCCACGCGAACTTCTGCGCCAGACTTCCCGGCAACCGTAAAGAAGTTCGTCACCGGCACATCGCCAAAGCCCTCGACAGGGCACGTCGTCGGAGCGCGCAATAAGTCGCGGCCGCTCGAGAAATGGCGCTTTTCATAAAATTCACGCTGGTTCGGCAAATGAATCTTGGGCGTCACCGCCACAAGCTTGCCACGTTGCAAGAAGGCGGCGCAGTTGTAAAGGCAACCAAACATTCTAAGCGGAAGCCCCACCGCAATCACCGCATCGCTATCTGCAAACGCCTCTGCAATCTTCGAAAGCGATTCCACGCTTTTCTTGAGCAACAGTTCCTGATGGAACAAGTCGCTGCAGGTATAGCCCGTAATGCAAAGCTCCGGGAACACGACGAAGGCGGCACCCCCGTCAATAGCCTCGGTGGCACAGCGGATAATTTCGGCTGTATTGTAGGCGGTATCGGCGACTTTCAGCGTCGGGCAAACAGATGCGAATCGGTAAAATCCAAACATAACCTAAATATAGATTAGTTTGGCCCCTGTCAACGGCCGGACTTGATTCCAAGCTTGTTCATGCGGTAATTCATCATGCGCGGAGACACGCCCAAGTCGCGGCCCGCGGCAGAAAGGTTGCCGTTGTTGCGCTTGATGGCCTCGGTGACGATTTCGCGTTCGTAATTGTTCATCATCACTTCGAGCGGAGCAGTCTTGGCCGTCACAGCACCTGTAGGCCCTACGCTAAGGCTCGTCTGCAGCGAAGGCGGCAAGTTGTAGCTGTGAATGCAGTCGTCGCTTGCGGTAAGCACCGCGCGTTCCATGCAGTTTTCCAGTTCACGCACGTTGCCCGGCCAGTGGTAACTCATGAGCAAGTTGATGGCCGTCGTCGAAAGGCGAACAATCTTCTTGTTGTAGCGAAGGTTCATCTTTTCGATGAAATGTTCCGCGAGCAAGATGATGTCGGACTTACGCTTTGCCAAGTCGGGCATGGTAATCGGGAAAATGTTCAGGCGGTAAAACAAGTCTTCGCGGAACTTGCCCTGCGCAATCAGTTCTTCCAAGTTACGGCTGGTTGCCGCCAGGAATCGCACATCGGAATGAAGTTCTTCGTTGCTGCCCACACGGCTAAAGGTGCGTTCCTGCAGGAAGCGCAACAGTTTCACCTGAGTTTGCATCGTCAGGTCGCCAATTTCATCGAGGAAGAGCGTTCCCCCGTCGGCAGCTTCGGCACGACCGATACGGCGATTCACCGCACCCGTAAATGCACCCTTCTCGTGACCGAAAAGTTCGCTTTCTACAAGGTTCTCGGGGAGGGCTGCGCAGTTGAGCGTAATGAAGGGCTTATCCTTTCTTGCAGACAAATTTACAATTGCACGGGCGATCATCTCTTTACCCGTACCACTACCGCCACGAATCAAGACCGTCGCATCGCTCGGGGCCACCTGGCGCACCTGTTCGTATATCTGCTGCATTTCGCGGCAGTTACCCACCAGTTCGCCGGGGTTGTTCGAAAGCATATCGCGAAGCTTGCGGTTTTCTTCGAGCATGGCTTCGTGTTCGTTGTGCAATTCAATGCATTCGTTGGCCGCATCGCCGGTGATGTTTGCAATAATTTCGAGGAGCGCCACGTCGCGGTCCAAGTCCGTAGAGCCGTCTACCGGGCGGTCAATCGAGAGCGTTCCGATGACCTGGCCGTCGTGAATCAGGGGCACGCAAATAAAAGCCACCTGGGAGTCATAATGGCGGCTACCCGTACGGTTCAAGAAGCGGGAATCCTTGCGCAGGTCCGGAATCACATGGCTAATACCGCGTTCGGCGACATGGCCCGTAATACCTTCGCCCATACGGTAAAGGCCCTTTTGCTTTTCCGATTCATCGAGCCCGCGGGAAGCTTCAATCTTAAGAGTGTCACCGAACAGGAGCGCAAAGGTCCCGCGCAACATGCCAAGTTCGGATTCCAGAATGCCAAGGACGTTTTCCAGCAACTTTTCCACATCGCGTTCGTGAATAATCGCGACGCTGATCTTCTGGATGACAGAAATTTCGGAACCTATTGGAGAGGGCATGGACATAAGATAGTAAATGATGTGAGATGTGAAATGTCAGATGTGAAATGAGATATGTGAGATGTTTAATTATTCATCACACATTCCACATTACACATTGTTTAGAGTTTTTCCCTGATTCTCCTAAGGGCTTCGCAGGTGCGTTCGTAGTCACCGAAGGCGGTCAGGCGGAAGTATCCTTCGCCGCAGGGGCCAAAGCCGCTACCCGGAGTACCCACGACTTCGCAGGTGGCAAGCAGGCGGTCAAAGAAATCAAAGGATTTTTCGCCATCTGCGATTTTCCACCAGATGTACGGGGCATGTTCGCCACCGAACACCGTGTAACCGGCAGCTGTCAGTTCCTTGCGGATTACGCCTGCGGTACGCATGTAACCCGCAATGACTTCTTTTGTCTGTAACCAGCCCACCGGCGAATAGATTGCCTCGGCGGCACGCTGGGTCACATAGCTTACGCCGTTGAACTTGGTGCACTGTCTGCGGTTCCACATGGCACGGAGTTTAGAAAGTTCGTGCGGAATCACCGTGTAGGCGCAACGCACGCCCGTAAAGCCGGCCGTCTTGCTGAAGCTGCGGAATTCAATGGCGCACGTGCGCGCACCCGGAATTTCGAAGATGGAATGCGGCAAGGTTTCGTCCTGGATGTAGCAGTTATAGGCGCCGTCAAACAGAATCAATGCTCCGTTTTCGTTTGCGTAGTTGACGAACTTCTGCAAAGTTTCGCGGCTAAGGACTGTACCCGTGGGGTTGTTCGGACTGCAAAGGTAAATCAGCTGCACCGGTTCCTTGGGCAAATCCGGCTGGAAATTGTTTTCGGCAGTCGATGCAAGGTAGGTCACCTTAGAAAAATGTCCGTCACTTTGCAAAACGCCTGCACGGCCAGCCATTACGTTGGAGTCCAAATAAACCGGGTAAACCGGATCCGGAATTGCAATCTTTACATTTTCTGTAAAAAGTTCCTGGATGTTCGCCACATCGCACTTGGAACCATCACTCACGAAGATGTCATCCGGGTCCATTTCGATGCCGCGGGCGGTGTATTCGCCACGCACGATTGCCTCGCGCAAAAAGTCGTAACCCTGCTCCGGGCCGTAACCGCGGAACGTTCCCTTTTCGGCCATTTCGTCCACAGCCTTGTGCATGGCCTTGATAACTTCCGGAATCAAGGGCGTGGTCACGTCGCCAATACCCAGTCGAATGATGTCTGCATCGGGCTTTTTCGCCTGATATTCCTTGATTTTCTGGGCGATCGTCGAGAAAAGGTAGCTGCCAGGCAGCAAGTCGTAGTTTGTGTTGAGGATAGATGAATTCATAATTTGGTTTTTAGATGTGTGATGTGGAATGTGGGATGTGGGATTATTCATTTGTCATTTCACATTACACATTTAAATTACTCCTCTAAATACTTCCTGTGCGGGGCCGGTCATCAGGACGGGGCCACCTTCTTCGTGCTTGATGTGGAGAACGCCGCCGTCGAGGATGATGTCGGCTTCGACGCCCACGCGGCCCGTGCGCTGGGCCGCAACGAGGGTTGCGCAACTGCCAGTGCCGCAGGCCATCGTGATACCGCAACCCCGTTCCCAAACCCGCATACGGATTTGGGTGGGCGCCGCTCCCGCAGCGGAAATCACCTGCGCAAACTCAATGTTGCAACGGTCGGGGAACTGGCTGTCAATTTCCAGAATGCTTCCCCACTTTTCTAGCTGAATCTTTTCGATGTCATCCACGAAAATCACCGCGTGCGGATTCCCCATCGAGACCGTCTCGGCGGTAAAGTCGAAGCTGTCTGCCGTGAGCTTGATCGAGCCCAGGAAATTCCTCGGAAGTCCCATATCTACGCACACGCGACCGTCATCTAAAAGCGCGGGCTTCACCAAGCCACTCTTGGTATGCAGATTAAAAACCTTCGTGCTATCGTCTTTTGCAAGACCGCGACTGCGAATGAACTTCGCCACACAGCGAGTGGCATTGCCGCACATGGCCGCCTCGGAGCCATCGGCATTAAAGATGCGCATTTCGAAATCGACACCGTTCGGCACGGATTTCGCAGCAGGCCCCACGCTAGCACCGACGCCCGAATCGCCGAGCACCAGGCAACCGTCCTTATCCATCGGCGTTACAATCACCACACCATCGGCACCGATACCGAAGCGACGGTCGCAAAGCTTAATTACCCTTTCTGTAAAAGCGGCGCCATATTCCGGCGTCTGCCCCGGTTCATAAAGCACGAAATCGTTGCCCAACCCGGTCCATTTTGAAAAATTAATTGGCATAATTCAGTTCTCTTTATAATTTTCCACGCCCCTATTTGCAAAAAATATGCCAACTTTACAAAAATTGTTAAATCGCGCTAAAAACGCCAATTTTGCTCAATTTTCAAGAAAAACAAAATTTTGAAATATTACAAACTATGTAAAACAACTGCTTTAACTTTACATTTTATGTAAATAATTTCTGCCAATCGCAGAATCGAAATTGATACAGCAAAAAAAAACATATTCATCAAAAAGGGGCAAAATCAGACACTATTTTCAAAAGTGGCGTATTAGTATAAAGATAGGGGCGGTTCTCTATTCGCGAAAACCGACGCGTTCCGGTTGAAAAAACAAAATGGAAACAAAACATACCCCCTTTGAACAGCTTACCATCACCAATAAGTTCATGTTCGCAATGGTGTTTAGTCACAGGGAAATTGCCAAACCCTTCCTCGAAGCAGTACTCGGCATCAAGATTCATGAACTCAGAGAACCCGAACCGGAAAAGACCATCGACGTTAGCCCCGCCAGTAAGGGAGTCCGCTTCGACGTTTTCGTGAAGGAAACTGGCCCCGACGGCGAGCTTGTACGGAGTTTCGACATCGAGCTCCAAATGGAAGACACCAAGGAGATTCCTAAGCGGGCTCGTTTCTATCAGGCCATGCGCGACTGCGATGCCCTGAGCCGGGGCGAAAAATACCGTAACTTGAAGGAACTCTACATCATTTTTCTCTGCCCCGAAGACATCTTCGGGAAAGGCCGTGCCGTTTACAGGTTCAAGAATCTCGAAGTCGAAGACCCAAAAATTGAAATGTGTGATCTTTCTTTCAAAAACTTTTATATTTTTAACAAGTACCGCGAAATCGCCGAGAAGACCATCAGGGAGTACATGGAGTATTTCTCCACTAACAAGGTAAGTTCTCCGGAAACCGAGGATATCGACAGGCTGGTGAAGTGGTACCAAACCGACAGCAATACGAGGATACGCTACATGACATGGCAAGAAGAAATCGACGACATGAAAGACCTTGCTGAAAAAGAAAGGGCTCGTGCTGAAAAGGAAAAGGCCCGCGCCGACGAAGAAAAGGCTCGTGCCGACAAGTACGAGAAAATGCTTCGCGAACACGGAATACTGTAGCTTTACAAAAGTCCCCGTTTCCCGCCAAACGCCCTAAAGTTCCCTTTCGGGAACTTTTTGCTATTCCGGCGGGGCATTTTTTTTTGCTATATTTTGCCCCGAAAAATTATCTTCAAGGATACAACCATGAAACGTACACATAACTGCGGCCAGCTTCGCAAGGAAGATGTTGGCCAGACCGTAACACTCGCCGGTTGGGTGGATCGCCGCCGCGACCATGGTGGTGTGATTTTCGTTGACCTCCGCGACAAGTATGGCAAGACCCAGATCGTTTTCAACCCGGACTACAACGCCGACGTGTTGAAGACCGCCGAACAGCTCCGTAACGAATACGTTATTTACGTGACTGGTAAGGTCTACGCCCGCGAAGAAGGCAACACCAACGAAAAGCTCGCCACGGGTGAAATCGAAGTCAAGGCAGACAAGCTCGAAATCTTGAACGCCGCCCTCACCTCTCCGCTCGCCATTAACGACCCGAACGAAGAATGCAAGGAAAACGACGACCTCCGCCTGCAGTACCGTTACCTGGACCTCCGCCGTCCGTGGATCCAGAAGAAGCTCCTCCTCAAGAGCCGCTTCCTCAAGGCCGTGTACGACTTCTTCTATGCCAACGGTTTTGAAAACATTGAAACTCCGTGCCTTTGCAAGTCCACTCCGGAAGGCGCACGCGACTACCTCGTGCCGTCCCGCGTGAACCCGGGCAAGTTCTACGCCCTTCCGCAGTCTCCGCAGCAGTACAAGCAGCTCTTGATGATTGCCGGTATGGACCGCTACTTCCAGATCGCCAAGTGCTTCCGCGACGAAGACCTCCGCGCCGACCGTCAGCCGGAATTCACGCAGATCGACGTGGAAATGTCCTTTGTGAACCAGGACGAAGTCATGGAAATGTTTGACAAGTTCGTGACCGAAGTTCTCGGCAAGGTCTGGAACTTTGAACCGCCGCGTCACATCCGCCGCATGAAGTGGCACGAAGCCATGCTCAAGTACGGGAGCGACAAGCCGGACCTCCGCTTCGACCTCGAAATCCACGACGTGTCTGAAATCGGCGCCAAGTCCGAATTCGGCGTGTTCAAGAACTGCGTTGCCGCCGGTGGCAAGATTCGCGGTATCGCTGCCAAGGGCTGCGTGGACTTCACCCGCAAGCAGATCGATGAACTTACCGCTTACGTGGGTAAGTATGGTTCCAAGGGCCTCGTGTGGATGCGCGTCAAGGAAAATGACGAAGTGGAAACCCAGGTCGGCAAGTTCTTTACAACTGAACAGTTGAATGAACTCCGCGACGCTGTTGGTGCCAAGTGCGGCGACATGATGTTCTTCATCGCAGGTCCCGAAAAGGTTGCTGCAACCGCTATGGGTCAGCTCCGCTTGGAAGTTGCCCGTATCAAGGGTCTCCGCGATCCGAAGAAGCGTGAATTTGTATGGATTACTGAATTCCCGATGTTCGAATACAGCGACACCGAAGGCCGCTACATGGCCATGCACCACCCGTTCACCAACCCGCTTCCGGAACATTTGGACATGATGCTCAGTGGCAACCTCAAGGATTGCAACGCTGAAGCTTATGACCTTGTTCTTAACGGTGTGGAAATCGGCGGTGGTTCTATCCGTATTCACAACCCGGAAGTCCAGGAAAAGGTGTTCCGCCTGCTCGGCCTCTCCGAAGAACAGGTGAAGACCAAGTTCGGCTTCTTCGTCGACGCCTTCAAGTACGGCGCTCCTCCGCACGGCGGTCTCGCCTTCGGCTTGGACCGCGTTGTCGCTACCATGGAAGGTGAAGAATCTATCCGTGACTACATCGCGTTCCCGAAGAACACGAGTGCCTCTAGCCCGATGGACCAGAGCCCGAGCGAAGTGGACCTCCAGCAGCTGCAGGACATCCATATTTCCGTGCAGATGCCAAAGACGGCGAAATAACATCGCTGGATTCATAGCAAAAGTTTGCCCCGCGGGTTTTCGCGGGGCCTTTTTGCTAAATTAAGGCACGACTCTTAACCCCCAATATGGAGAAAATCAAATGAAACTTTCTACTCGCGCTATTGCCGAAGCAATCGGCACCTTCTGGCTTGTGTTTGGCGGCTGCGGTGCAGCTGTGCTCGCATGCGGCGTCCCGACCACCGGTATCGGTTACGTGGGCGTGTCGCTCGCGTTTGGCCTTACGGTGCTCACCATGGCATACGCCATCGGTCACATTTCGGGCTGCCACCTGAACCCGGCTGTCACGCTCGGTCAGGTTGCCGGCGGCCGCTTCCCCGCTAAGGAAGCTCCGGCCTACATCGTGGCCCAGGTGATTGGCGGCATCATCGCAGCAGCGCTTCTCTACGTGATTGCATGCCCCGACCTCACCAACGCAGGTATCGGCGCATTCGCTACCAACGGCTGGTCCGATTCCCTCAAGGACGGCCTGAACGCCTTTGGCGGCAAGACCTCCGGCATGCTCTCCGCATTCCTCATTGAAACCGTGCTCACGGCCATCTTCCTGTTCGTGATCATGGGCGCTACCGACGGCCGCGCACCTGCAGGCTTTGCCCCGATCGCGATCGGCCTCTGCCTCACGCTCATCCACCTCATCTCTATCCCGGTGACCAACACGTCTGTGAACCCGGCCCGCTCTACCGCAATGGCTGTGTTCGTTGGCGGTGCTGCCATCAAGCAGCTCTGGCTCTTCTGGGTAGCCCCGATTCTCGGTGGCGTAATCGGCGGTATCGCTTACAAGTGCATCGCCGAATGCAAGTGCTGCAAGAAGTAATTTTTCGGCCTCTTTTTAAGCTGATTTTGAATGTCCGGACACCCCGTCCGGGCATTTATTTTTTACACATAATTAACGAAATTTTTCAAAAAATCCGTTTTTCGGAACAATTCACCCCGTGAATTTTTTAAACGTTTGTGATTTACATCAAACAACAACAAAAAACTGTAAAGAATGCATTAACAAACCCCTTTTTGAAATAAATCTTGTTACTTTAGCCTATGGTGTTGCGAGATATTGCTGTATTGCTAGGGGCTTACTATGCAAAAAAAATTAATTCTTTTTCCAGTTATTGCTGGAACAATGCTAATCGGCTGTTCTGACGATGCTAAAGACATCAACGCACTAACCGATCCGACTCCGTCTATAGGAGAAGATCCTTACACCACTCCCTATATCGACCCCAATACGGGCGATTACATCGACCCCTCCACGGGCGACACCATTCCGACCGTTCCTTACGTGAACCCTGAAACAGGCGAAACCGTCCCCGCAATCCAAGTTATTGACCCAAATACGGGCGACACAGCGACCGTTCCCGTCGTGATTCCGGACCCCGTTCAAAACAATCCGTCGAGCAATTCGCAGCCTGTTAATTCCAGCGCATCGGCAGATCCGAACGGTACTCCGAATCCGGACCCGAACAATCCGAACCAGAATATCCAAATTTCATCGGCAACGATGCCGTATTCTTCTTCGAGCGGACTCAAGGAATACGATGATAACCACAAGGCCAAGGAAACGTTCCTCCCGAAGGCTGGATTCTATTCCAACTTGACGATTGAACCGCCCACCCCGCAAAAGGGCGGCCAGATCAAGTGTACTTTTGACGGTTCCTTCCCCACCCAGAATTCTGAATCTATCACTCAGGCCAAGCAGATTACGCAAAACACCGTTGTCCGCTGTTCTGAATTCGTGAACGGTCAGGCGGCCGATACGACTACGCAGACATACTTTATCAACGAAAAGGTTTCGATGCCTGTGGTGGCCTTGACCGTGAATCACACCGACATGTTCGACTCTTCCAGGGGTCTTTACGCAACTGGTGACTTGAACGGAGGCGGCATGCCCGGCGGCATGAACTTTGGCGGAGGCAATGTTTCGGACAACAACAACCCGAAATGCACCGAGCCCTGCCAACAGGCAAACTTCTGGAAAGACACCGAACTCCCCGTGCACGTGGAATACTTCGAAAAAGGAAGCTCCACCACCGAAAAGACTTGGGAAATCGACGCAGGCATTTCGATTATCGGAAACTGGAGCCGCTACAAACCCAAGAAGAGTGTCGCCATCAAGATGGATAACGACGATTACGGCGACAAGGTGCTCAAGTATTCGTTCTTCAAGACTCGCCCCGAAGCAAAGAAGATGAAGAGCTTTAACCTCCGCAACAATGGTAACCGTTTCTGGACGGACTACTTTGGAGACCCGATGCTTGTAAGCCTTATGGAAGGTACCGAAGTAGATTACCAGCGTAGCTTGCAAGTGGTGGTATTCTACAACGGTGAATATTTTGGCATTCACGACTTGCGCGAACGCCTGAACAGGAGCTTTGTAGAAACAAACTATGGCATTGATTCTAAATCCATTAACGTGGTCAAGAACTGCAGCAACGGCGACCAGGGTTGCGTCAACGGATGGGCGCCCAGCGGCACCAATGGAGCCTCAAGCGCAGAATTTGGCCAGCTGACAAACATGATTACCAGCGGAAACTTCGCTGGAGAAAACAATCCGTCTTACGAAGAAGTCAAGCAAAAATTAAACGTGAGCAGTTTCGCCCAGTACATGATTGCCGAAATGTATATTCATAACGGCGACTGGCCGAACAATAACATCCGCGCTTGGGGCAGCCCCGAAAAAGGAATCCCGTTCAAGTTCATGATTTTCGACGTCGACCACGGCTACGGATTCTCTCCTGGCATTACGGGATTCGATACCGAAAGCCACAACATGTTCCAGTGGGTGCTGGGTAGCGCCACCATGGATAACGGTCAGGGAAATGGGCAACCGGGCGGACAAGATCCCGGACAAGGTCAATGGCCCGGCATGGGCGGCGGCTGGGGTGGCGGCTTCGGCATGGGCGGCGCAAATACCACCATCGGAAACATGCTCAAAAAACTTTTGGCCAATCCCGATTTCAAGCGCTTGTTCATCAACCAGGGTTGCATTCTCTTGAACGACTACCTGACTTACGAAAAGGTCCAGAAGACCGTGCAGGCTATGGCCGCCATGATTCCGAGTTCCGAACAGCAACGTGACGAACAGCGCTGGCCGCGCAATCAGTCGGCATTCAACTGGTCTCCCAGCGGTAGCGACCTCTTAAAATTCGCACAAAACCGCACGCAAACCTTTAGACAGGAATTGGGTAACTACTTCGGCCTCCAGGGCGAAGCAACCGTGAGCATTTCTGCAAGCGGAAACGGCTCCGTTCTTGTCGAAGGCATGAAGCTCCCGAGCAGCAATTACCAAGGCAAGTTCTTTACCGGGATGCAGATGCAGCTCCAAGCCATTCCTTCGGCTGGCAGCGTATTTAGCGGATGGTCCGATGGCAGCACCGCCAACCCGCGCCTGATTGACATCAGCGGCAATACGAACATAACGGCTCAATTCAAGTAAGCATTTCTCTTTTCATATGAACCAAAAGGTGGAAACACAACGTTTCCACCTTTTTTATAATATCACGCTCTTGCTTCAATACGACAGAGCCGAGCAACCTTACAAAGTCTAGGGATTAGTAGTCCTTGACGCAGCGGACGAAAAGCGACCTACGATTCAATTCAGTAGTAAACTTAAAGTTGTTTATCATCCAATCATACTGAACATAAACATGACGCTTCGTTTCGATGCGAGTTGTATCGAGAATAAACTTTCTTTCAGGAATCGGTTCAACCACATTTGTATCTGTAAGAATGGTATCTACCAAAGCAACAGAATCAACCGGCAACAAAGAGTCAACATACACGGTATCTATTTTTATTGACACTTCAAGCGAATCCGTGCTAGTCCAAAAATACGTCTCATTAAATCGAGTCTGAGACCCATCCGTAGCAATCGCAGTAAAACCCGTAGAATTTGTAATTTCGTTCTTATTGAATAGACCATCCCCTGCAGGCCAATTTCCATCCGTTGCTAAATAACTACCGGCATTAGAATCAACCGAAAACAAATCTTCCCATTCTGCCTTTGAGGGAACATGCCACCCCAAAGGACAGACTTGATCCAGAAGTGAATCAGAATAAGCAAGGCCATGCTCATAATACGCAATAGAATCTTCACGGGTAGGATATCGACAGGTCAAAAGAGCCTGTATGCATTTGTAGGAGAAAAAGTCAGTTAAGTCAACCTTCATATTTTCGGCCATCCAGGTATAGTTACCGATTTGCAGGTAACCATAAGTCTGACCATCGCGGGTATCCACAAATTCCCCATAGTTCAAGTCAGGATTAAAGTATTTCTTTGCACCTTGCTGCACTCTCGCCCATTCGGCGGCAGAACTACTGCTGAGATACGCCTGGTAGGCGGCAGAACTGCTCAAGTACTCAATCATATTCTCGCGGCCCTTTAGGTAGTTATCCATGTAGGCCGCAGAGTCCACCTCGCTGCCCTTGACGCAACGCACGTAAAACAGATTCACCTTGGCCGCAAAATCAGCGCCGAAGGTATCGTAACCGTACGAATCCCGCAAGACATACATCACGGCATCGCTGCTGTTGGATCTATAAGTATACCCGTGGTCCGTATTGATACGCATGCCGGCGTCAGCCGAATTACTTGTCCAATAACGGGCTATGTTCGTTTCAGAGGAATGTTTTGCATTAAAACCGAACCTGTCGTTACCCGCAAAATCCCAACCCTCCGTAGACCTTAGGCAACTATCGACGGACGGGCAAAACTCAGAGACGAAGTTTTTCAAAACGTCAAATTCGGCCATAGAGGGCAAATGCCAGCCAACGGGGCAAATGCCTTCGTTGTAGCCGGAATCGATATAATCACGCCCGGCCATCGCCGCGCCATAAGTATAAAGGCGGCCGTATTCATCGGCTTCGGAATAGTCAGGAAGCGTAGGACTCCAGAGAGTATCGTAAAAGCGCAAGTTCTCGGCCATCCAAAGCTGGTTACCGATTCGCACCGTGCGATACTGTTCGCCATCGCGGACATCGATCAGCACAGACGGGTCCGAAGAACTATCCTTTTTCCAGTTGCTGTTGTTGGAATCGCCGGCATCGGCACCGCTGTCACCACAAGCCACAAATGCAATTGAAAATAGTGACGAAGCAATCAAAGCAAGAATGCTTTTTCTCATAGTCCTAACCTCTTGTTTTATGATTCACATCAAATATAGATTTTCAATTTCAGTATTGGCGTGGAGTTCGCCTTTTACTATATTTACTCTCGTAATTTTTAACCCGAAAACCGATGTGCGTCGCAACATGCGAGCCGTCGAAAAATCAAAAGGAAGATACAATGGCTGACAATCTGTCCGTCCTCGGCAAGGCCCGCAAGGCCTACCAGCCGAAACTCCCCGCCGCTCTCCGCGACGGCGCTCTCAAAGTTGCTCTCGTGAAGGGCAAGCCCACCCAGTCCGTCCGTGACCAGGCCAAGATCAAGGCCCTGTTCCCGAACACCTACGGCGCTCCGTACATCGGCATGAAGAAGGCTACCAAGGCCGCTGCCGGTAAGGCTCTCAACGTGGGCGTGGTGCTCTCCGGCGGCCAGGCTCCTGGTGGACACAACGTGATCGCGGGTATCTTCGACGGTATCAAGAGCATCAGCAAGAATTCCAAGCTCCTCGGCTTCCTCGGCGGTCCGTCTGGCCTCGAAAACGGCAAGTTCATCGTGATCAACGAAAAGATCATGGACTCCTACCGCAACACTGGCGGATTCGATATCATCCAGTCCGGCCGTACCAAGCTCGAAACTGAAGAACAGTTCAAGAAGTGCATGGCTGTTGCCAAGGCCCAGAAGCTCGACGCTATCGTGATTATCGGTGGTGACGACTCCAACACCAACGCTGCTGTTCTCGGTGAATACTTCCAGGCCAACGGCGCTACCTGCGTGGTTTGCGGCTGCCCGAAGACCATCGACGGCGACCTCAAGAACGAATACATCGAAACCTCCTTCGGTTTCGACACCGCCGTGAAGACCTACTCCGAACTCATCGGCAACATCATGCGCGATGCCAACTCCGCTCAGAAGTACTGGCACTTCATCAAGCTCATGGGCCGTAGCGCTTCTCACATCGCTCTCGAAGCCGCTCTCCAGACCCACCCGAACATCTGCTTGATTTCCGAAGAAGTCAAGGCCAAGAAGATGAAGCTGAAACAGGTCATCAAGTACGTCGCAGACATCGTCGCCGCCCGTGCTGCTGACGGCAAGAACTTCGGCGTCTGCCTGATTCCGGAAGGCCTCCTCGAATTCATCCCGGATGTCGGCGTGCTCATCTCTGAACTCTCTGAAGCCCTCGCCCACCACGAAAAGGAAGTTGAAGGCCTCGACACCGCCGCCAAGGTGGAACTGCTCTGCAAGTGGATTTCCAAGGCTTCTGCCGAAGTCCTCAAGAGCCTCCCCTCTACCACTCAGGGCCAGCTGATGCTCGACCGCGACAGCCACGGCAACGTGCAGGTTTCCCTCATCGAAACCGAAAAGCTCGTCATCGAAATGGTGAAGAAGGAACTCAAGAGCCGTAAGTCCTTCAAGGGCAAGTTCTCTGCCCTCAACCACTTCTTCGGTTACGAAGGCCGCTGCGCCGCTCCGTCGAACTTCGACGCCGACTACTGCTACAGCCTCGGTTACACCGCTTCTGTGCTCGCCTTCAACAAGATGAACGGCTACATGAGCTCTGTGCGCGACCTCACGAAGGGCATCGAAAAGTGGACTGCCGGTGGCATTCCTATCACCATGATGATGAACATCGAACGTCGTCACGGTGCCGACAAGCCGGTGATCCAAAAGGCTCTCGTGGAACTCGACGGTGCTCCGTTCAAGTTCTTCGCCAAGAACCGCGAAGTTTGGGCCAAGACTGAATCCTACACCTACCCGGGTCCGATCCAGTACTGGGGTCCGAGCGAAGTTTGCGACGTCACGAACTTCACGATCAAGTTGGAACGCGGCGCCCTCAAGGTGAAGTAATACAAATTCAAATTCTTTATCTTTATTCCTGCAGCATCTGTTGCAGGAATTTTTTTTGCATTTTTTGTCGGTACAGGTTAAACGAGAGCACAGCCCCTATTTAGCCTGTACAAAATTAGTTTGTCAACAGCAAAAAGACGTGTTTTTACTCAACAATACAGGTCAAAAGGATTTCATTCTCTCTTTTAGCCTGTATAAAATTAGTTTATCAGAAACAAAAACAGGTGTTTTAATCCAATTGTACAGGCCAAACACACTCACAAGCGTATTTTAGCCTGTACAATTCAGCTAAATACAACTTTATCAACCACTACTTCTGCCCTTCGCTGGTGCTGAGCAGGTACGCGTTGATGAACGGCTTGATTTTGCCGTCGAGCACGCCCGCGGTGTCAGAGGTTTCAACACCGGTGCGCAGGTCCTTTACCAGCTGGTAAGGCTGCAGTACGTAGCTACGAATCTGGCTACCCCATTCGACCTTTTTCTTCTCGGCCATGCGGGCATCGCGCTTGGCTTCTTCTTCCAATCGGTAATGTTCGGCGACCATGGTCTTGAGCATCTTGTAGCAGGTTTCGCGGTTCTGGATCTGGCTGCGTTCGGTCTGGCAGCTCGCCATAATGCCCGTGGGCAAGTGCGTCATACGCACGGCGGAGTCCGTCTTGTTGATGTACTGGCCACCGGCACCGCTACTGCGGTAAGTATCCACACGCACATCGGCCATATCCAAATCGAATTCGATGTCTTCGTGTTCGGGGTACAGGTACACGGCGGTAAAGCTCGTGTGGCGGCGAGCGTTTGCATCGAACGGGCTGATGCGCACCAAGCGGTGCACGCCGATTTCGGAACGGAGCAGGCCGTAAGCGTTTTCACAAGTGACTTCGATCGTCGCACTCTTGAGGCCGGCGTCTTCCGCTTCCTGGAAATCGACCACCTTGAAGTCCATGTTTTCGCGTTCAAAGAAATGCGTGTACATGCGGAACAGCATGAGCGCCCAGTCTTGCGACTCGGTGCCGCCTGCGCCCGGGTGAATGGACATCAGGCAGTTGCAGGCATCATCGGGGCCGTTCAGCATTTTCTTGAATTCCATCGCCTCGATTTTCGATTTGAGTTCAGCGATATCGGAATCAATCGATGCAGTCAGGTCGGCGGATTTTTCCGCCTTGCTCATTTCATAAAGTTCGGCGAGGTCGTCGCATGTCTGTGAGACTTCTTTCCACGAGTCCAGCAGGGCGCGCAGATTGCCGATTTTTTTCATCATGGACTGCGCCTTTTCCTGGTCATTCCACAGGTTCGGGTCGGCGGAGTCCTTTTCCAAAACGTAGAGTTCTTCGGTCTTGGCTTCTAAGTCAAAGATACCCCCAGAGCTTGTCGATGCGCGTACGCAAGTCGATCAGCCCGGTGTGCGTAGTATTGAATGCCATTCAATTCACCTCAAAAAGCAAGTTATTCTACTAGAAGTGTCATCCTGAGTGGAGAACCGCAGGTTCGAAATCGAAGGATCTAATAAACCAGACTAGATTCTTCGACTTCGCTACGCTTCGCTCAGAATGACACCATTTCTAAGTTCTAAGATCTAATTACTAAGTTCTACTTGCTAGCGCCGATAGCCTGCGGCGGAGTGTACTTCGCGTCGAGGTACTGCACCTTGTAGACCTTTCCGAGGCCATCGAGGTAAGCCTTGAGCTGAGCCTGACGGTCCTGTTCGGCCTGCACACGCAGAATGTAGTCGATCTGGTGCTTGTAGCTTTCGTACTTGCCGTCGTTCTTTTCGGTCAGCATGAAGATGGCGATACCGTCCTTGTCGGTATACGGTTCGGTGATTTCGCCGACCTTGACCTTGTTCACGGCCTTCACAAAAGCATCGCCCTTGGACTTGGCAACAAACTTAGCCATCACGCCACCCGTCTTCTTGGCGGTCTGGTCGTCGCTGTACATGGCAGCAAGCTGAGCAAACGTAGCCTTCTTGCTGCGCACCTGTGCGGCAAGGCCCTGCAACATCACCTTGGCGTCTTCGATTTCCTGCTTGGACTTGCCCTTGGTGTAAATCACGATACGGGCACCGCTAATGGAATCGTTAATGGCCACCTTCGTCTTGTTGAGTTCCCAGAAAGCTTCCTTCTGCTTTTCGGTCGGATCCTTCGGGTACGGCACCTTCTTTTCAAGGATCGCTTCGCTCTTCAGCTGGTCTTCGATCTTTTCCTTGAACTGGGCCATGGTGGTGTTAGACTTCTTGAGTTCCTTCTGGAAGGCGTCTTCGCTCGGGAACTGGGACTTGAAGAGTGCGGTCAGGCTGTCGACCTTGCCCTTGGAGACCTTGATGCCCATCTTCTTGGCTTCGAGCTTGATGAGTTCCTGACCGACCAGGTTGTCGATCACGGCATAACGGAGCTGGGTCATGGTCTTGTCGTCGATTTTCTTGCCGCGGAGCTGCTGTTCGCCGAGCATCTTGGCGAGGCTATCGATTTTACCTGCAGAAATACCGACTTTTTCCACACGGATTACATCCATGCTTTTGGAATTCAACAACTGAGCAGAAGCGACACCTGCGGCCAGAGCGACCGTCAGAATACCGCGAGAAACAAATTTAAAAGAACGCATTTTTATTCCTTTTTAAAATTTTCCGTACCAAATATAGCAAATTAGTTAGTAGAACACCATAATTCTAAGACTTCACAACCTTTTGTGAGCCATAAGCGACTCGTCTTAAGGAGTCGTGTTGGCGAAAGCGAGGCGATATCACAGTTTCTTATACAAATAGAGCCGAGCGGTCTGTCGTGAGCCAAAGAAGACTCATTTTAATGAGTCTTTGGAGGCGAGAGCGAGGCGATATCGTAGGTTCTTACATGAAATAGAGCCGAGCGGTCTGTAAAGGGGGAGGAATCCCCCTGCTTGCAGCCCCGGCTTATGCGCATGGCCTTCGCGATGTTGTTACCCGCTCACTATCACGGAAAATTCCGTGACTCGTTCGCTTGCTAACAACATTCGCTTCGGCTTGCACGTCATTGCGAGGAGCAAAACGACGAAGCAATCCATAGCCGGGTCTTCCAGCACCCCCTCGAACGGGCGCTCAATCGCCGCGCCCGTAACGCCCTGGCTGCAAATGCCCTCGGCTCCAGAAATGTGCTCATCTCGCTCACATGACCGTTCCGGAATGTTCGCTCAACGACACATTTTCTTCCGCCTTAGGGCATTCATTTCCGGTTGTCTTGCCGCACTTGATGCGGCACCTCCTTTCCCCGCCCGCGTCATGCCGATGGAAATCGGCATCAGCTTTTCATGTCCGAAAAAAAGCGCTCCGGCTCAGCCTGCTCCGCACGAGCCCAAAGACCGTTCGTCTTGCGCCTCACTCTCGCAAACATGCTTGGTTAATACCAAGCATTTATTACTCACAGAAATTACGGCCTTCGGCCTTTACTGTCCGCTTAGCGGCCAGGCATTCGCCGCCGCTTTCTTCTTTGACATAAATAACTCCCATAGGACTTTTCTCTAAAGTCCTTTTTTTTGTTAAACTTTTTACAAAATTAAATCAGGTTAGATTGTAAAGGAATAATCTTTAACACAACGAACATAATGTCCATTCTCTTTAGGACGAGAATTTTGAATTATATTTAACAGTTGCTTATCCGATATAAAGATGCTTCTCGCTCTATTATCTGACTTCTCATACTGTAGCCAAAAGGATGCATTTTCAGACAAACCTCGAAAAACAATTTCTTCAAAATTTTCAAATCCTGTGCCACAGGCACCCCCATACAAAGCTGAAAATCCATTTCCGTTACTTCCTTTCGAAGCCTTAGACGTTGCCCTATAAGCAGATTCATCGGCTCCAATCATAGCCCGCCATTCGTTTTCATTCATAACGTGCCAACCATCTGGGCACACACCTTGAATTTGAAGATAATCCCAATCAAAATCGGAATCTATTCCTGTTGCTATAGAATCTGGACAATTCGACGTTGTACCTGTCCACACACTATCGCATGCCCTAGGAAGACCAAATGTTTCACTCCACGAATACAAACCGCCAAAATAATTGTCGCAATACCAGGGATCATCATCATAGCAGAACTTTTCTACCTTATTATCGTCAAAAACAGAAGCTCCAAGATTCACTTGGCTACCATAATTCAAATTTTGCGCAAAGACTTCAAATTCTGGTGACGTTGCGGATTTAGTTTTTATAACGATGGTCCTATATTTCTGTCCATCACGCGGATCCTCGAAAGTTCCATACGTTTTTTCTTCATTAAAGACACTATCTACTTTGAACCTTTCTTTAAATGGACGAACTTGCACAGACGAACTTGATGGAGGAATATAAGGGACAAGAACACTATCTTTACAAACAAACTCTTCATTCCCAATATGGTAAATTACATATTCAGGCTTATCACATGGAATCTTTTGATCGGCAATCGACGCTGAACTACTTGATTTAGGCAAAGCACTGCTGCTTGATTTAACAGTTTCTGTTTTTGAACTTGAGCTAAAGAAATCGCTACTAGAAACCGAACTGCCACCGGAAGACGTTCCTTTGTCCGTAACGGAACTCGAGGAGAAGACTTCATCATCACCGCTACTGCTCGAAACTTCCGCAATCGGATCAGGGTCGGCACTGCTGGAACTGCTGTCGCACGCAGTAAATACAGCAAAGGCAAGAGCCATGGCAAGAAGTATGGATTCCCTACGCTTCGCTTCGAGAATGACAGGCCAAGAATGACGCAATGTAAAAATCTTCACAGAAGACCTCCAAATAAGCCCCACCGATTTTTTGCGAAATATAACAAACTCAACGAAAATGGCTGTTCGTTTTAAACCGCAAACATATTTTTACACCAAAATTTGCCCACAAACGCCCCAAATTAGCGTGTATATATATGGATAGGGACAGTCTCTATTCGCCCGCGGGGGCGTTCCCGAAGAAAAAATAGAACATGAACATGTATTCTGTTGCATTTTGCAAAAAATATAATTATATTATAATTATACCGCGAGGTTCTGCATGGAAGTAGAATTCGAGTGGGACGAACATAAGAATGCGCTAAACCAAAAGAAACACGGAATTTCATTCGAAGAAGCCAAATCGTGCTTTGAAGATGAACACGCTAGAGTTTTCTTTGATGTAGAACATTCAAAAAACGAGGATAGGTCTATTCTGATTGGATTGTCAGAAAAACTTAGGACTCTTATTGTGGTTTATACGGAACGAAACCTTCTTGATGCCGAGATTATAGTCAATCGAATCATCAGCGCTCGCAAGGCAACGAAAAAAGAATTCCAATACTATTGGAATGAACGAAAAGGAGACGGATTATGAAAAAGGAGTATGATTTTGCGAGCATGAAGGCGGTTAAAAATCCCTATGCAGCCGCATTGAAAAAACAGATAACGATTCGTCTGAATTCAAGTACCATTGAATATTTCAAGAATATGGCGAAAGAAGTCAGCATTCCTTACCAGACGCTCATCGACTCATATCTGACAGATTGCGCCCAAAGCAAGCGCAAACTGACCATGCATTGGAAATAAAATGAGGCGGTCATTTGACCGCCTTCTTTTTAGATTTCTTCGGCGAATTCGCTCATGGGCTTGCGCACGGGGTGGCGCGGCGAGGGGCCGCCTTCGGCGGGGTCGGCGTAACCCACATCCAAGAAACACGCGAGTTTCAGGTTTGCCGGAAAATCGAAGGCGCGTTCGATTTCAGAGGCGTTGAAGCCACGGGCCCACAAGGTCGCAAGGCCCAAATCGGTCGCCTGCATCATCATCGAGGTCGTTACGATGCTCGAATCCATGTCGCCACTCACAAAATCGTCGTGGTAGGTCACGGGAGAATAGCACTTGTCCTTGTCGTAGCAGACCATGAGCACCACGGGGGCATTGTAGGCCATGCGAGTAATGCCGCGGAGCTTGGCTAGGGCGGCCTCGGACTTGAGTACCTTCACCGTCACCGGCTGGCCGTTCACCGCAGTCGGAGAAAGGCGGCCCGCTTCGAGCACGAGGGAGAGTTTTTCGGGTTCCACAGCCTTGTCGCTAAATTTGCGGCAGCTGTAACGGTTTTGAGCGAGTTTAATGAATTCCATAGCATAATTTTAGCATTTTATTTTCTCCTATTCCGCCATTTTCAGTATAGATTTATATAGAAATTCGCCCCCAAAACGGTATCAAAGGAGTCATTTATGGAAACATTCAGCATTCCTGGTTTTTGGTACACTGTTCCGGCAGCGTCAATCCTTGCCCTTGTAGCGGCATTCCTGTTTTTCAAATCCATGATGAAAATGGACGAAGGGACGCCGCGCATGATAGAGATTGCGGGTTATGTCCGCGAAGGGGCTCTCGCCTACCTCAAGCGCCAATACAGAACCGTTTCGGTCGTATTCGCCATTTTGTTCCTCATTTTCGTGGTTCTCGCATTCCTCGGAATCCAGAACCCCTTCGTTCCGGTCGCATTCCTCACCGGCGGTTTCTTTAGCGGGCTCTGCGGATTTTTAGGCATGAAAACGGCTACGCAGGCAAGTTCCAGAACGGCCGCCGGCGCAAGCAAAAGCCTGAACCAAGGGCTTGTCACGGCATTCCGTTCCGGCGCGGTCATGGGCCTCATTGTCGTCGGTTTCGGCCTGCTAGACATTTCCATTTGGTTCTACCTTCTGAACTTCATCTACGACCATAATATTTTCGGCATGGGAGCCACCCTGGCAAGCAAGATTTCGATGGATTTTTCGGACAGTTTGATTACGAATTCCGCTTTCGGGCACGCCAAGATGGCCGAGGTGACAACCACCATGCTGACCTTTGGCATGGGCGCCTCGCTGCAGGCGCTCTTTGCCCGCGTTGGCGGGGGTATCTACACGAAGGCGGCCGATGTCGGTGCAGACTTGGTCGGTAAAGTCGAAGCGGGAATTCCCGAAGACGATCCGCGTAACCCCGCCACCATCGCCGACAACGTCGGCGATAACGTCGGAGACGTTGCGGGCATGGGCGCAGACCTCTACGAATCCTACTGCGGTTCCATCTTGGCGACAGCGGCCCTCGGCGCGGCACTCCCCGGCATGAGCATGCACCATGTCATTGCCCCGATGCTTGTCGCGGCAATAGGCATTGTCCTTTCGATTGTCGGCATTTTCATGGTGCGCACCAAAGATGACGCCAACACCAAGTCGCTCTTGCATTCCCTTCTCGTCGGAACGCTCGGATCTTCGATCCTTATTCTTTTGGCGCTCCTTGTCTTTGTCAAGTTGGGACTCATTTCGTGGGGCATTTTCGGTTCAGTCGTCGCGGGCCTTGCCGCTGGCGTCATCATAGGACAGTTTACCGAGTTCTATACCTCCGACGCCTACAAGCCCACCCGCGCTATCGCTTCGCGCACGCAGATGGGCCCCGCCACGACCATCATCGAAGGCATTTCGGTCGGCATGTACTCCACCGCCCTCCCGGTAATCACTATCGTTCTCGGCATTCTCGCCTCCTTCGGTTTTGCGGGCGGTTTCGAAAACATTTCGCAGGGGCTTTATGGAGTCGGTTTCGCGGCCGTCGGTATGCTTTCGACCCTCGGCATCACGCTTTCGACAGACGCCTTCGGGCCCATTGCCGACAATGCGGGCGGTAACGCCGAAATGGCAGAACTCCCCAAGAAAGTCCGCGAACGTACCGACGAACTCGACATGCTCGGCAACACGACCGCCGCGACAGGCAAGGGTTTCGCCATCGGGTCTGCAGCCCTTACCGCCATGGCACTACTTGCCTCCTATGTCGAAGAAATCAAGCTCTGGCTCGGCAAATTCGCCCACGACGGCGCATTCGAATTCGGCAACGTTACCTTCTTCAGCAGCTCTACCGCGCTTACTTCTGGAGCGGCTACAAGCAACACTCACTGGCAAATTCTAGAAGGCGGCATCAAGGCCATCGCAAACGACGGTTCGCTCGCAGCGCTCTCTATTGCAGACGCTTCGTTCGGCGATTTCATGAACGCATTCAACCTGAACCTGATGAACCCCATGCTTCTTGGCGGCCTCTTTATCGGCTGCATGATGGCCTTTGTCTTCTGCGCCATGACCATCAAGGCGGTCGGCCGCGCAGCCTCTTCCATGGTCAAGGAAGTCCGCCGCCAGTTCAAGGAAATTCCTGGAATCATGGAAGGAACAGGCAAGCCGGACTACGCCAAATGCGTCGAAATTTCGACTCACGGAGCCCAGCGCGAAATGCTTCTGCCATCGCTTCTCGCTGTCATTGTTCCGGTTGTTGTTGGCCTGTTCATGGGAATCGCGGGCGTCTTCGGCCTGCTCGCCGGTGGGCTCGCTTGCGGATTCTCGCTCGCCTGCATGCTCAACAACGCAGGCGGTGCCTGGGACAACGCCAAGAAATATATCGAAAAAGGCAACTTCGGCGGGAAAGGCTCCGATTGTCACAAGGCAGGCGTTGTCGGCGATACCGTAGGCGACCCGTTCAAGGATACCGCAGGCCCCTCGCTGAACATCTTGATTAAACTGATGACAATGGTGAGTCTCGTTTTCGCAGGTGTCATTGTCGCGGTCGGCGGACTCTAGCCAAACGAACTCAAGCTTTACAGCACATAAAGCGCAAGCACGACAATAATTCCCGCAAAGAGCAGGAATACGGGCAACAGCAGCAACAGGCAAAGCAGCCCGATTTTCAGGTCATAAAAGAACATGCGCCAGCGACCGCGCTTGGTCTTGCATGTTTCTGCACGGCAATCCGGACAAATGTTCCCGACCTTGTTCCGAACACGGATAGCAAGGTTACTCTGCATCGGGGACATCCCGACCTTGTCGTTAAATTCCTTGTTGCAAACAGAACATGTGCACTGCATGTCGGTAATATAGTAAATAGTAGAAAGTAGACAGTAGGAAGTAGACGGGAATTAAAGGGTTATTTCTTTACGGCAATCAAAATGGTGGAACAAAGGATCAAGATGATGCCTACCATGATGCGCGTCGTCAGCGTTTCGGCAAAGACAGTCACGCCAATCGTCACGGCGGTCACAGGCTCCAGAGCGCCCAATATCGCCGTCGGCGTAGAACCCACGATACGCACCGCCTTCACCATGAAAATGAGCGAGAGCACCGTCGGCACAAGTCCCAGCATAAAGCCCCAGCCCCACGAACTTGCCTGCGTAAACACCGGCGGGAGGCCCGAACCGAGCGTCACCGAATAAAGTAACAAAAAGAACATGCAGAAGCAAATGGCGTAAAAAGTCATCTTGACCGACCCCATCTGCAAGTTGATGCGATTTGCCATCACCATGTAAATGGCGTAACTGATGGACGACAGGAACACGAGCAGGCACCCCACCGTGCTGAGCGTTGCGCCATCTCCCCCGCGGTACAAGAGGGCTATGCCCGCCATAGAAACCGCAATAGATACAACCGTCCAGATCTTGATTTTTTCCTTGAAGAAAACCGCCATGAGCACCGAGACTTCGAGCGGATAAAGGAACAAGAGCGTCGAGGCTAGCCCCGCATCCATGTACTTGAACGAGGCGTAATACGTGAGTGAACTCGCGGCAAACAAGAAGCCGAACGCCACAAGCGCACGGAACTCGCGAAACGAAATTTTAAAGTGCGAACCCTTGGAAAGCATGACGACCATCAGCAACAATGCCGCCGTAAAGAATCGGTAAAAAAGCACCGTCTCGGGCGAATAGTTCTGTGCATACAAGTGGAGCGCACCCAGCGGATTCGTGCCATAGCAAATAGCCGAAATGGCTGCAAAAATAAAACCCTTGAGAGAAGCAATCACACGATCAACCATATTCAATACCGATAAAATAGAAATAACATTATTTAAGATAACAGACTACTTCTTTTTTCTCAAAAAATAAAAATCAACAACAAATGTAAAACAAATTTTTCTATCTTTGCGTCCAAAAAAAACAGAACAAAGGAGAATAAGGTGAATTTTAAACACCTTTCAATGGCTGCATTGTGCGCAGCATTTGCAATCAGTGTTACATCTTGTAGCAACGAAGAAACTATCACTAACGACAACCTCAGTATCGTCAGTTCCCTAGATCCAGAAGACTGTAACGACAAAACCGAAGGAACCATGAACTTCGTGAAGCCCAAAGCCACGATGTACATCTGTTCCGAAGGCGAATGGATTGCCATGAACGACCAGGAAGCCATCCAGTATCGCTGCGAATCCAAGGAATTAAAGGACAAGTCCGGCTTTGCCATTATTTGCGACGGCGATACGATTGGTATTGTCTACAATGGTAAGGACGGTGCCGACGGCAAGAATGGTGCCAATGGTAAAAATGGTGCTAACGGTACGAATGGCACAGACGGTCAAAACGGTGTAAGTGCTGATACGGTCGCCATCAATAAGTTTATCAAAGATGCCTTGAACAGCACCTCGACAAAAAACCAAAAAGAACTCAACGACGCTATCCAAAAGTACAGTGAAGCCACTGACGCAAGCCAGCAGGAAATTGAGAAAGCTCTTAATGAACTGGACAATGCCTCGGCCAAGAACCAGAAGGATGTCGAAGAAGCAATCAAGAGCCTGAGCAGCGCCTCTACACAAAGTCTGAAGGACATCGAAGACGCCCTCAAGAACTTGAGCTCTGCAACGGACAAGTTCGGCGAAGATATCGACAACAGGTTCAACGACGCCTACAGCAGCTGGAATGCAGAACTTGAAAACAAGGCTTGCGCCATCGATTCAATTGTTCGTAACAACGAAAAGGCAATCATCACCGTGTTCATCAAGTGTGGCGAAGCCGAAACCGAGATGGAAATCCCGTTCACGCCCGTGAACGAGAATCTTGCCAAGGTGTACAGGAAGCATGTGGTGGTGCGTTTCCCGGTGCAGGCCAACAAGGAAACAAAAACTGACGACATCTATGAAGAAATCTGGAAGAACCTCAAGGGTGGCGACAATGCAGAACTTACCGTGACGGACCTTGACGAAAAGTTCGCCCCGAGCGGCAAGGTGTTTATGCAGGACTTGTTCGCCTCTGCCAATAAATCCTTTGTGACAATCGAAGAAACTAACGAAAAGACGGTGGAATACAAGGTTGCACGCCTCGAAGGGGATCTCGACATCACGAACCTTACGACCCCGGTTGTGAAGTTCCGTGTCAAGCTGAACTTGAGTAACAACGCTTTCGGCGCCTTTGGCGGATTTGGCTCGAACGCAACGGATGTCATTTACAACGCCTATGCAGACTTGTCCGATGCGTCCGATACGATTGTCATCGACTTCTTGACCGACTACAAGGCCGCCCGCGTAAAGAAGTTGGTTGACGATGGTAACGGTTTTGGTGTTGCAAACGAGCAGGCAAACAAGGAACTTGCCGGTGCCCTTTATTTGGAAAACAGCGAAGAATATCCGTCTTTCGAACATTATGCCCCCGATCAGATTGGCCTGGCCGAAAACTTCAACAGCATCGTGTGGGTGATGGCCCTCATTGACCAAAAGGACAAGACTCCGGGCTTTAACCCGGTCTATAACGCTTTCCGCAATGTCTTTGCCGAAAACGGCAACTTTAACACCGCCGTCAATACGACTTACGCAGGCAAGGAACACAGCATGTTCTTTGTAGACTACCTCGCTTTGCTTATTGACGCGAACTTCTTCAAGTGGAACCAAATGCAGCATGGCGACTCTACTGCTGAAACGAATGTCTGGAGTGGTACGGATGCCGTCTATTACAAGATTTTGCAGAATGGATTTGTGGAAGCCTATAAGCTTAAAGTCGAAGACGCAAAGGATTTCAATGATCCGTCTGGCTATAGCAGCAAGGTATATAAGTCTGATGTCAAAGGGGGATATTTCCATTACTTTGAATATATCGAAAACGAACAAGGTTGGTATCCTGTAACACTTTGGGCTGTAGGTGTTGCAACGGTGGAAAAAGTTTGCGATGCTGACGCTGTTAATTCGACCTTCTTCTATAGCTTTGACGGTCTTGATGATAATGCCGTTTGTGTATGCGACGATGAAAACTGTGGCTGGCAATATACTGACAATGTATGCTTGGGCCGTAGTGAAGGCGATAAGGGATCGGCGTTCTTTGACGGGGAAATTCAAGAGTATGAGTGTGTCAAAGAGAAATGTAATCTGCCTGATTCTACTGCTTGCAATAATCTTGGACTTGTGCCTGGTGATCCTAGTTCTTCGAGTTCTTCCGGAGAATATTCTGAACAGGACGGCATGACCCCGGAAGAACTGGCTAACAATCCGGAATCCAAGCTTTACCTCGGTGAATGCAGCGCTACTGTAAACGAAGGCAAAGAAAAGCTGTTCGACACCAAGAATGCGGAACTTGCCACGACAACGAGCAAAAAGACCTTTGTATGCGACGGCTCCAAATGGAGAGAGAAAGATGATCATGACGAGAAATATGGAACATGCTCAAAAGCCGTGATGGAAAAGGGCGAAGTCAAGGCAGAATCTGGTTCCGAACATTATAAGTGCGATTACCTTGATAAACAGGAAAAATACGAATGGGTTTCTACAGCTAAGGTTGACTTTGATTTACATAAAGCTTGCCATTATGGCTATGTCAATGAAAAAGTGGTTACTGAATCCGGTTATGCATATGTTTGTGAAACAGTAGAGGATTTAGACAACGACGGTAACCATATCCATAATTGGCGTGAACTTACCTTTGAAGAAATCTATGGCGAATGCGATGAAGATAAGATGAAAAATCAAACCAAAGTAGCAGTTTACGGAGGAAAAAAATACAAGTGTAACTACATTTCTGGATTTTCTTCCAGCGGATACTCTTGGGTTAAAGCAAGCGATTTGGATGAAAACGCAACGCTTGGAATTTGCACGAAAAATCGAAAAAAAGATGCCGCTATAGTCGGTGACGCATACTATGAATGTCTTGCTAATGGCAACGTAGAAGGAATCCCCGTAAGTTCTTCCTCCACAGATTGGCTAGAAATTAATGAAAATGAGTACCTTAACGCCAAGTTTGGTGATTGCGAAACCGATAGAGGTGATACTAAAAACATTGCAGACATTAAGAGCGAAACCCTCAAGGATGGTGAAAGCCACAGTTTCAAGTGCTCTATAGCTAAAGAAGTCGTAAATGACTATGGTAAGTGGGTTGACGCCTCCACAGACATTGCTCTCGACAAGATTTGCAACAGAGATAACGAAGGTGCAACTGTTACCAAAGAAAGCGTAATCTATGTCTGTGCGTACAAGGATGAATCATCCATGTATCAGTGGATTACTTCTGATGAGTACTGCGAAACTAATGGTGAAAATCTGAAATATGGTGGGTATCTTGACAATTCGTCTAATTCTTCTAGTATGTCTCACTGTGGTGGACGTCTTGAATGTCAAACGGAAACCGACAAGAAAATCTGCCATGTCGGTACCGAGTCTTTCGTCAAATTGGATAGCGTGTGGCAATCTGTGGCAGAATATTGCGATAAACATTCTACAGGTTACGCCTGTGAATTTCCAAAACACGTAGGTGATGATTTGGAGGCATCAACTCTTAAGTATTACGAACTAACGGAATACTACGTAAATACAGAACAAGGTTATAAGAAAGCAGAAACTGCAGAAGAATATTGCGAAGCGTTTAACCCGAATCATGATGGGTTCTGCGTATTTGAATTTGACGTTTATTCTTATTGCGAAAGTTCCAAGAAATGGATCCTTTTCCGTGAAAACTGCCCGACCCACGAATAGAATTTGTACTAGAACATGAAAACATCCCCGCAAATGCGGGGATGTTTTTTATAAGAGAAAAGTTCGGACGAACCGAGCGGTCTTTCGTGAGCAACAAAGCCCTCGGGTGTTAACCGAGGGCGGTTGCGAGAGTGAGGCGATATCACATTCTTGCGAATGATGTAGAGCCGAACGGTCTTATATCGCAAACTTGGTTGCGTCGGCGAGCTGCACGCTCGCGATGCGAGAAATACCCTTGATTTCCTGCGTCACACCGTAGAGCATATCGGCTTCGGCCATGGTACGCTTGTTATGCGTCACCACAATGAACAAGGTTTGCTTGCTGAATTCGCGGAGCAGCGCCATGAAGCGGCCCACGTTAGCGTCATCAAGCGGACCGTCGACTTCGTCCAGCACGCAGTACGGCGACGGCTTTTCCATGTAAATGGCAAACAGCAAGGCCGTTGCAGTCAGGGCGTGTTCACCACCGGAAAGCGCCTTGATACCGCGCATCTTCTTACCCGTGGGGCGCACGTTGATTTCGATGTCGGCATCGAGGATATCCATGGGCTTGCCCATTTCGTCTACCTTCTCGACAAGGCTCATCTTGGTTTCGCCGTTCAGGAACAGCTTGCTGAACACGAACTGGAAGTTCTTCTGAATACGCGCAAACGTATCGAGGTAACGGCTGCGGGCAATATCGTCGAGCTTGGTGATGGTGCGGTCGAGCGAGGCGCGTGCGCGATCCAAGTCGTCGAACTGCGCTTCGACTTCCAGAAGACGCTTCTTTTCGTCTTCGTAGTCTTCCATCACGTTCACGTTGATGGGGCCCAGTTCCTTGATCTTTCCGCGGAGTTCGCGAATTTCACGGTCGGCTTCGGGCTGCGAATACTCAACGCGTTCCACGTCTTCGGGGTTCGCAAGGTCCACGCTGTATTCGTTGGTGATGCGTTCGGTGAGGCGGTCGAGGTTTGCCTGCAAGGCTTCCTGCCTGCGGCCCACGTCGTTCAATTCCTTCATCTTCTCGATCATGTCGTCGCGGAGGCGGTTGACTTCGCTGCGCCATTCTTCGAGGTCGCCCGACACAAGTTCGTACTTTTCGCGGGCCAGGTCACGCTGATTTTCCAGTTCGCGCAAGGCTGAATCCTTGCTCTGCACCTGGTCGGCGACTCCCCTGCCGTCTTCCTCGTTTTTCTGGATGGCGGCCTGGTTCTTTTCAATTTCTTCTTTACGCGTACGGACCGCATTTTCCAAGAAATCCACCTGTTCGGCGATGTAGTTCAAACGGTTCGTATTCTGCGTGAGCTTTGCAGTCTTGTCTTGAGCACTGCGTTCCAATTCGCGAACGTCTTCTTCCTTTTCGCGGAACAGGGTGTCCTGTTCCGAAAGTTCGTCGTTCACGCGGGAATATTCTTTTTCGATCTTTTCGAGCGCAGCCTGGGCGTCCATGAGTTCCTGGTCGCTGTTCTTAGAGGCTTCTGCCGCCTGAATCTTGGATTCGGCGTTCTGCATTTCGCCCTGCAACTGCGCAAGTCTGCGGTCACAACCGGCGATAATGTTATTCTGGATCGAAATGCCGGCGTTTCCGCCGCGCTTCATATCTTCTTTTTCGCGGATTTCGTCGACCAACGAGGCAAGCATCTGCGTGTCTTCGTCGACCAAATCCTGCAAGCGGCCAATTTCTTCTTCGGCTTGGGCCACTTCGAGGTTTACGCCTTCCAACAGGCTATTCGCTTCGGCAATTTCGTTCTTGCGGCTGAGCGTTCCGGAAGTCGCCGTACCGCTGCTCATCAGGCCGCTCGTACGCACAATGCCTTCGGGCGCCACAAAGCAGAGGTCTTCGCCGCGCATGGCTCGCGCAAGGCGCACCGCCGTCTGCAAGCCATCTACGACAAAGTAACGAGAAAGCAGCGCCTTGAGCCAGCCTGCAATCTGTTCGTCGGCAGTCACATAATCCTTAAGGCAACCCGTTACACCTTCGCCCTGGAGCGTGCCCGAGTAAGGTTCTGCACCGGCACCCACCAGCGCGAGCACCGCCTTGCCTACGTTTTCGCCCTTCATGGCATCCACCGCGGCAATGGCAGCATCGTCCGAGGCAACGACCACGGCATCCATCAAGTCACCGAGGGCGGCCTCCACCTGGGCGGCATATTCGGGAGCGGCTTCAATTCGTTCCGACAGGAGCCCGCCCACCAGGTCCGCCTTATGCTCCATAAGCCAGCGGCTAGCGTCGGTGCCCTCATTGGCAACGCTCTGTAAAACGTCGATTCGAGAGGTGAGCCTTGCCACCTCGTTCTTCAGTTCCTGCAGTTTCTTCTGGGCTTCGAGCAAGTCGGCGCGTTCGGCATCGAGCCGTTCTTCGCGCGTCGAGCGCTGTTCCGTGAGGCGTTCCAGGTCGGCATCGGCGGCTTCAAGGCCAGCGTTAATGTCAGCCAAGGCCGATTCGGCGCTCGCCTTCTGCGACTGCACCTGTTCCATTTCGCCGCGCCACTTGGCGAGGTTCGCCTGCAACAGGCCCGATTCAGCGTCCATACGCTCGAAACGGCTCTTGAGGGAGTTCACCTGGTTCGTCTTCTGCAGGCGTTCGTTCGCAAGTTCCCTTGACTGGGTACGCAGGTCATCCACTTTGTCGCGCATGACCTGCAAAATTTCGCGTTCGCGTTCCAGCAGCGCGTTCATTTCGTCCACGTCGCTGTCGGAACTGAGCACCGCATTTTCTTCTTCCAAACGGGCGCGTTCAGAAAGGAGTTCCTGCACCTTGCCCGTGTTGCGGTCAATTTCTTCCTGGGACTTTTCGTTCGCGGCTTCCAAGTTCGAAATCGTATCGCGAATGCGGCCCATGCTGTTATTCAAGTCGTTGAGCTCGATGGTCGCCTTCTGCACCTCGCGTTCCAAGTCGCGGTAGGCGTTTTCGTCTTCGGCAATCAACAGTTTCTTTTCGTCAATCTTTGCCTGCAACACCGTCGCATTCGTCTTCGAATTTTCCACATCGTGGTTCAGACGGCGGGTCGCGGTATCGAGGGTAGCAAGCCCCTCTTTCATGTCCTCGAACTTGTCGATACTGACCGAGAGGTCCAGTTCGCGCAGGCGCTTGCTGAGGCGCTTAAATTCGTTGACCTTTTCGGCCTGGGTTTCGTACAGTTTTACGGAACGGCGCACGCTGCGCAGGTTGTCTTCCACACGTTCCATGTCCATCTGCACGCGCTCAAGCTGGCGGCGGGTTTCCTTGCGCTGCTGCTTGTACTTGCTCACGCCGGCGGCTTCTTCGAACAGCACGCGGCGGTCGTCCGCCTTGTCAGAAAGAACCGCCTTGATCATGTCGGCGTTCATCTGCGAATAGGTGCTGGAACCGAGGCCCGAGTCAAAAAGCAAGGCATGCACGTCGCGCAGGCGGCATTCCTGGTTGTTAATCAAGTATTCGCCCGAACCGTCTCGGTGCACGCGGCGGGTCACAATCACTTCGGAATATTCTGAATTCAGGGTGCCGTCGCTGTTATCGATGACAATGGAAACTTCGGCAAGGCTCATGGCGGCACGTTCTTCGGTACCGCTAAAAATCACGTCCTGCATCTTGCTCATACGGAGGGATGCAGCCTTCTGTTCACCCAGAACCCAGCGGATAGCGTCGGTAATGTTCGACTTACCGCACCCGTTCGGACCCACCACGGCGGTGAGACCCTTCGTCGGGAAGTTGATTTCGGTCCTTTGCGCAAAGGACTTAAAGCCAAAAATCTTTAGTTTTGTAATCTGCACTTCAAGGCGAAAGATAAAAATGATTTTCCCGTACAAATGGGCGAAAAAAAGCAAAAAAGGCCAAAAATCGCCTTTTCCACCAATATATTCCAACTTGGAGTAAGTTTTTCGTAAAAAAAAGAAAATTTACCTAACTAATAGATATATTATATTAAAGAAGGACGAATTTTCCATGAGACTTACGTTTGCAATTATTTATGTCTTGCTAATAATCCTTTTAGGGGTTTTTGGAGTAATTGCGCGTAAATCGAAAAAGTCGATCGGATACGCCGTATCCCTTCTCCTGTTTTCGTTCATCGTTCCCATTATGGGAAACCTCTTTATTGTCCTTTCCACCAACCAGCTTCTTTCGACCATCGGTAGTTACATCTACTTTATAGGCATGGACCTGATGGCGTTCTGCCTGTTTGACTTTACCTTGGCCTATTGCAGCATATCTTGGCGAAAAAACAAAAAGAAATGCTATGTCATCTATGCGCTTTTAACCCTGGACATCATCCAATATTTCTTTAACCCCTTCCTAGGGCAAGCATTCGGTATGGAAGCCATCACGGTAGACGGATCCCCCTACTACAGGCTCATTCCTTACATGGGGCAATTCTTCCACCGTATTGCAGTCTATCTAGCTTTCTTCGTATCGCTTTTCATATTCTGCATCAAGGCCATACGCGTTCCCCGCATTTACGCCGAAAAGTACAACGTCATTTTCTTCACCATGGTCGTGGCCGGGGTATGGCAATCGTACTACATCTTCTCGAGAACACCCATTGACCGTTCCATGATCGCCATGGCCGTTTGCGGGATGTTCATTTTCTATTTTTCGCTATTCTTTAGGCCCTACAGGCTCCTGGACCGAATGCTTGCCAAAATCGCCTCCCAAATGCCCGAAGCCATCTACTTCTTTGATGCCAACGATCGTTGCATCTGGGCAAATAGCAACGGCTGCAAGCTCCTCGTTATCCGTAGCGATAACTACGAAAGCGTTCAGCACAGGCTTGCGGCCATGTTCGACGACTTTGGCGAAGGCATGGACAGTTGGTCGTCCAGGCAAACCGTAGGTTCCGGAAAAGACATTCGATATTTCTCACTAAAAAAACACCTTGTCTCAGACGAAAAGTACCGAAAAATCGGATCGTTCTTGACCGTTCAGGACAACACTGCCGATATTCTCAGGCAGCAAAAAGAAATGTACGAGGCAACCCATGACAAGCTCACAGGTTTGTTCACCAAGGAGCACCTGTTCAACGCCATCAGGAGCAACCTTGACAACAAAAAAGATATCGACTATTCTATAGCCTACTTCGACATCAAGGATTTCAAAATGGTCAACGACATCTTCGGTAAAGATGTAGGCGACAACGTGCTTGTAAGAGTTGCAAACTGGATTCGCGAAGACGCCAGAGACAACTGGATTTACGGACGTATTGGCGGAGACGCCTTCGGTATTTGTTTTCCGACAAACCAAGTCCGCTTGCCTTTAATCGAAGACAAACTTGCGAAATTCGTCATTTCAAACGGCACTATCGACCAGCACATCCTGATGCATGTGGGCATTTTCCGTGTAAACGACCCGAGTATCGACGTGTCAATCATGTTCGACCGAGCGCACCTCGCCCAGACAAGCATCAAGAACGAATACAACACGCACATCGCCATATACGACGACAAAATGCGTGACCAGGTGCTTTGGGGCCAAAAGATATCGACAGAACTCAGCGACGCGATTAAGCAGCGTCAGATTGTCCCCTACCTACAGCCTATCGTAGACAACGAGGGCGTTATTATCGGAGCCGAAGCCTTGGTGCGCTGGATTCATCCCAAGGAAGGATTCCTCCCGCCGTTCACGTTCATTCCCATATTCGAAAAGAACGGCATGATTGCCGACGTGGACAAGTACATTTGGCGCTGCGCCTGCGAGATTCTGTCTTCTTGGACTGACGAAAAAGCGAAGCTCTTTATTTCGGTGAATATTTCGCCCAAGGACTTCTACTTCATGGATGTCTACGCAGAAATCAAGAACCTGGTAGACGAATTTGGGATTGACCCCGCGCGCCTACGAATCGAAATCACCGAAACCGTGATGATGACCGACGCCGAAAGCCGTATGGCCATCTTGAGCAAGTTCCGCGATTCCGGATTCATCGTAGAAATGGACGATTTCGGAAGCGGTTACTCTTCGCTGAACCAGCTCAAGGACATGCCGCTCGACGTCCTGAAAATCGACATGAAGTTCTTGAGCAAGGCCCAGGACAACAACAAGGCAGAAACCATTCTGCGCAATATACTCAGGCTTTCCAACGACTTAGGACTTTTCTCGCTTACCGAAGGCGTAGAGACCAAAGATCAATACAAGAAATTGAACGAAATGGGTTGTAATCTGTTCCAGGGTTATTACTTTGCAAAGCCCATGTCTGTTACAGATTATGAAAAACTTCTAGGCACCCAGCAATTGGACAAAAAACGCTCCAATTGAATTAAAAACAAATTAAATAATCTTTAGAACAGAAAATTATAACAAACGAATTTACTTTATTAGTCTATATTCTTCTCATAGAACAAAGTAAAAAAACATCTATGAGTAAGATTTTATCGTTTGCGTTTCTTTTTTTGGCTGTCGGGCTACTGGTTTTGCAACTTTTCGTTGGAAACTATTTAATGCTAGACCTTACGGCAGCCGCCTTAATCATCATAGCAATTTTACGCATTGAAAAGCTCCAGAAAGAAGCTTCCATCGCAAAAGAAAAGGTTATCAAACGTCAGCGTGAAATCTACAATGTCACCCATGACAAATTGACCGGCTTGTACACCAAGGAAGCCCTTTTCGAAAAAATCAGGGACAGCATCGCCAAGCACCCCGATGTCAACTACTGGATTGCATACTTCGACATCAAGGATTTCAAGATTGTGAACGACATTTTCGGCAGCGACATGGGCGACAGCGTTTTGCTAAAGGTAGCCTCCTGGCTTCGCGAAAATTCCACCAAAGAATGGGTGTTCGGGCGCCTCGGCGGCGACGACTTCGGCATTTGCCTGCCGGCCGGAGACGCAAACCTTCAGCACCTTGAACGCCGATTCACTCGATACGTCATTTCCAACGGATCCATCGAGCATCGCATTCTAATGCACATGGGTATCTACAAGATTACCGAGCGCGACATTGACGTATCGATCATGTTCGACCGCGCACAGCTCGCCCTCGCCTCTGTCAAGAACGAATACAACAAGCATATCGCCTTTTACGACGACAAAATGCGTGACCAGGTGATGTGGGACCAGATGATTTCAGCACAAATCGAAAAAGCCATCGAAGAAAAACAAGTGCACCCCTATTTACAGCCCATCGTAGACTGCGACGGTAAAATTATCGGGGCAGAAGCGCTCATCCGCTGGGATCACCCCAAGGAAGGTTTTCTGCAACCCGAAACATTCATTCCCACCTTCGAAAGAAACGGCATGATTGCCGACCTGGACAAGTACATTTGGCGAAGCGCCTGCGAAATCCTTTCGACATGGACCGGAAAAAAATCGAACCTGTTTATTTCCATCAATATTTCGCCGAAAGACTTCTTGTTCATGGATGTCTTTGCCGAAATAAACGCCTTGATTAAAGAATTCAAGATTGAACCATCCCGCCTGCGCATTGAAATTACCGAAACCGTGATGATGACCGAAGTCGAAAACCGCATGGCCATTTTGAACCGCTTCCGTGAATCGGGATTCATCGTCGAGATGGATGATTTTGGCAGCGGCTATTCCTCGCTGAACCAGCTCAAGGACATGCCGCTTGACGTTCTGAAAATCGACATGAAGTTCCTAAGCAGTTCCAAGAACAGCCAAAAGGCAGAAATCATCTTGCGCAACGTACTCAAGCTCTCGGGCGATTTGGGACTTTCGTCGCTTACCGAAGGCGTAGAAACCGAAGACCAGTATAACATGCTGAGCCAAATGGGCTGCAACCTTTTCCAAGGTTACTTCTTTGCCAAGCCCATGGCTGTAAATGAATTCGAAAAAGTCTGCGACAGCAGAGTCGCTTAAGATCTACTTGAATTCGTAGTGTAGAGAACCGTCTTCGTCATCCGAAAGAACCATATATTCACTTCCGCCGTCAAACGACAAGTTCTGAATGTCGAAATCGGCGCCCAAAGTCCTGATACGCAAGGTGAACGTTCCGACCCAGTCTTCTTCGTACACGCGGCTCTTTTCGCCTGTGCGGAGAGTATCTTGAATCCATGCCCTGTAAGAACCGTCTTCGGCAAGAATATCGACTTCGACAACCGTCTTAGACGATTTGTTTTCGATCTGGAGTCGAGTGGTCGAATCCAGGAACCAGTGCGTAAGGCAGCCCGAAAGCGTAATGCAGCAGGCAATCAATACCGCAAGCACCGAAATCTTTTTCATTGCACCCTTCATTAATTGCCTCCTTCAGAGCCGACCTTTTCGTAGCGAATTCCCTTGGCTTCGATAGTCTTGGGAGCCCCCTTAGCAGAGCCAATCGGGGTGATTTCGTTGGAGCCGGCCTTCTTATCGAATTGCTTAACGACATCCGTTTGCATCGGAGCGCTACGTGCAGCACCGCGGTTGAACAACCAGCCGTCAATCGTGGCGAGGTTGAACTTGAATTCAACAAGGAACGTGCCCTTGGCGCCAAAGAAGTTTTCGTAATCGTAGGCGGCATTGTAGGCAAAGCGGGCAAACAGCAAGTCGATTGCACCACCCCACAACAAGTCGCTTTCTTCTTCAACGAAATCATCGGAAAGCTGTTTATGTCTGACACGGTTCAAGCATGTCGCTTCAAACCCGATCATACGGGAAGGATCCGGGTAAAACTTGAGGGAGGCACTATGGAACCAGGTGTCGTTCAAGTCTATCGCGACTTCGGCATAAAGGCGTTGGTCGTATAGATTCTGTTCCCAATTAATGCGCATGGAATCGATATCGTTTTCGTCGTCGGCATTGTACATGGAAAGCGACACGTTCGGCAAGTACGTAAGCAGGCCGGATTTTCTGCCGCCGTAAATGGCGCGGCTTTCCAAGTCAAGCGAAACACGGAACAGACGCCAATCGGTGCGGTAGAAATTCGCCTGGGCGCTCAACTTGCTAAAGCGCAAATGAGCCCAGCTGTAAGCCAGGGAGTCGCTTTCGTACGGGTAAATCTTGCCGCGATGTTCCAGATTCTGGTGCTGCATACCGGCTGCAAGTGTCCAATTCATACGGGCATCTGTAAAGGTCAAGCCCCAGGTAACAACCGAGCGTTGCAGGCCGAAATCGTTATACTGCGGGAAAAGGAAGAAGTCTTCGCCATCCCAGCCGGAACGGTCAAACCAGAGAAGCGCGCCCATGTGGCGGTTTTTAGCCACTTCGCCTGCACCAAAGGCCGCAAAATGATGATTGAAAGCAAAGCCGTCGTGTTCGCCGTACTGACTTTCCAAGGGCAACTGCTCACGGCTCGGCGTGTAATAAAATCCAAAGTCGATATAGCCGCCTCGCCCACCGCGCATAATATCGCGGATTTCGGTAAGGTGACGGTCACGCGTGACGGCACCATCTTTAGCTAAAGCGTCAGGTTTGATGCCGTCGGCCAAAACAACCCCGACAAGCACAAGCGAAATCAAAGCGGACTTCAAAACAAACTGCATACGTGAAATGTAGTAAAAATGTGTGATGTGTAATGTGTGATGTGGAATGAGAGAATCTCACATTTAGCATTGCCAGTTATAGTTCTAGTTTATAACGCTTATTGCTATATTTGGACGCATGAATGAACAGGAAAAGGCATTAATTGCAGCGTGGAGCAACCACCCCCGCGAATGGGAAAACAACACCTGGGTGTACCCGGTGATTAGCCGTCGTGCAGGCGGTCTTTCTTTGGGCGTCAACTTAAACCCCGACCACCACTGTTCTTTTTCTTGCGCCTACTGCCAGAGCGGTCCGCAAGAGGGCCACAAACGCATTCCCGTCGACATCGATGCCGTGGAACAAGAATTGCGCGATTTTCTTGACTACTACGAATCGGGTGAATTTTTCAAGTGCAAGGCATTCGAAAACGTACCCGAGCAGAACAAGCAACTCAAGGACATTTGCCTTTCGGGCGACGGCGAATCCACAATCGTCAAGGAATTCCCGGAAATTTGCCAGCGTATGCGCAAAATTCAAGAGGAATACACGCCAAAGCTAGGTGCTTTTAAGTTGCGTCTCATAACAAACGCTAGCCATCTCGAAAGCCCTGCGGTAGAACTTGGGCTTTCTCACCTGCTGGCAAGTGAAGGCGAAATCTGGGCAAAGCTTGACGCCGGCACCGAAGAATGGTTCAAGAAAATGAACCGCTCTCCCCTGCATTTATCCAAGATTTTAGACAACCTAACTAAGACGATCAAGATTTATCCGATTTGCATCCAGACCATGCTCTGCGACTTGCAAGGCGAAATTCCGAGTGACCAGGAAATCGAGCGCTACATCGAAAACCTGGCAGCTATTCATTCCGCAAATCCGGACCACCTTGTTGAAATCCAGCTGTACACGGTTATCCGCGACACCTTGCTAAAGGGCATAGAACCCTTGCCCAAGGAATTCCTGGAAAGCGTCAAAACAAAAATCACCGACGCATTGCCGGTGAAAGTAAGATGCTTTTAATTGATAAAAATTAAATCAGTTCGTCTGGCGGCAAGTGGTCGACACTTTCCGGTTCCTGGTAGCAAGTTTCAGGCACCTGAACCTGCATCTGGAAGTAGGCCTTGTGTGCGGCAATCACCTTTTCGCGGGCAAAGGCGGCATTCTGCCATTCGCCAATCTGAACGTCCTTGCCTTCCAGTTCCTTGTAGTTCTGGAAGAAGTTACGCGTAATGCGCAGGAACATCTGGTCCACGTCGGTAATGTCCTTGATCGGGCGCGGATTGAACACGGGCACGCCCAAGACCTTATAGTCCTTGCGACCGCCGTCGGTCATGTCAAGCGCACCAATCACGCGACAAGTGCAAACCGTACCCGTCATCATGGAAGCCGGGCTATAAATCAGCATATCGATAGCATCGCCATCGTCGGCCTTGGTGCTCGGGATAAAGCCGTAAGTACAGGGGTAGCTCATGGAACTGAGCAAGCAGCGGTCCAGGCGGAACACGTGCAGGCGTTCATCATATTCGTACTTGAGGTTGGTGTCTTTACCGATTTCCACGACGCAGTCCACTTCAAACGGGTACTTGCGACCAATCGGGAGATCCAGATAATTAATTGCCATTTATACTCCAAAAGGCCCACTTTGAGCCCATATTATCTTTTTATTATAAATATGAGTCCTAATTTAGTATTTATTAGAAATTTGTAAAGGGTTGTTTACTTTATTTGCGTCGGAAATGGTCATCTACTGCGCCAGCGAGATGTCGAAACCTTTTCAATCATGCCAAAGAAGAACTTGGGTTCTCCCCTGTCGGGGCTATAACCCACCTCAAAGCGCAAACGGTCCACGGCGGGCACCACCAGATGAACGCCGCCGTAAACGGCTCCTTCGTAATTTTCCCAACCAGGACGGCCAGAATCCCACAACAGGCTTCCGTCAAAGCCAGCCACCAGTTGCAGACCATAGAAGAAATTCACGCCCGCGATACTCGCCGGCTGACGGTCTAGCAAGATAAAGCGTTCTTCCAAGTTGAGCAAAGCCTCATGCACGCCCAGGCGTTCGCCATCGGCATAACGACCCCGGTAGGTATTCACGCCACCATGCGAAAAATAATCATAGAATTCGACATCGCCCGGGCGGTAACGCACAAGCGCCGTCGCTCCCGTCACAAAGCGACTGACGGTATAATAGGCTCGGGCATCCGTCAGGAGCTCCCAGAAGTTTTCGCCCCCCATCCCCTTGCAGCTGTAACCTTCCTCAACAAGGCAATTGGAATCGCTATCGTCGCCTTCGCCTACGTGAGTAAGCATGTATTCAAAGTAAACTCCCTTGCGGGTATCCAACTTAGAGTCGCGGTAATCAAAGGCAAATCCCATTCCCAGTTCCGGCAAGAAGGCTGCATCTTGCAGATCGCGGCCAGCCACAGTCCACAAAAGCGAAAGGTGCGGTAAAATCTTGTAGTCCAAATCAAGATCCACCAAGATGCTCTTTTCTTCAAAATCGTGAATATCGTCGTAACTGTCGGTCACGAGGAATTCAAAATTCCAGCCGAGCGGGAGCCCGAACAAATAAGGCGAACTGACATAAACCGCATATTCATTCTTGTCGAAAAGCGGATCCAGGGCCGTACGGTACTGAATTTCGGCACGGATATCTTCGCCAAGCACATTCAAGTTCGCAAGCGCAACGCCAAGCATCAGGCCGTCGCGGTCAGTCGTTTTACCTGCCGGGGCCGGAATCCAGCGGAAGATTTCCACGAACGAGTATGTCAGAGTTCCGCCATCACACCTAGCCGAGACACTCGTAAACAAGTCCAGGTCTTGCAGGCGGCGCTTTTCAAGTTCAAACTTTTCGGCAGAGAACGTCTCCCCCGCCTTATTCAACAGTTCGCGATCCACCACGCGTTTCTTGGTATGCTCCAGTCCTTCGTACTGAATAGACGAAATGACCGTGCCTTCAGGACAACCGACAGACGAATCCACGCCAGCAAAAGCTGCAACAGCAGCTATTCCAAAAGCAAGGCAAACTATTTTCACATATTCTTTCACTTTTTGAAAATATAGAAATCTCCCTTAACAAGCACTTATTTTTCACTGTCTACTGTCTACTGTCTACTGCCTACTTTTCTATATTTGCGAGCGTAAAACAGAATCCCGAGGTTTTTATGTTAGATTTTCTCGCCAACTATTGGCCATTCATTGTTGCCCTTGTCCTGATCGTGCTCGGCGTGTTTGCATTCCGCGGTGTCCGCAAGGCTCTCAAGGAAGGCGGTGGTGCATTCAGCCTTGAAACCATCAAGAAGAACACCGAGCCCAACTTTGCCGCCCTCAAGCAGAAGTCCCGCGCCTTGCTGGCCGATGCCGACATGATTTGCGAAGTCAAGGAAGGTTCTCACCTCGTGGTTCCCAAGAAAGAAGACCTCAAGTTCTTCCGCCGCGCTGTGTCCCAGAAGTACAAGCTCGCCATGTTCCTGGTGCCCGGCACCAACAAGGTCGCTTACTTCTTCTGCAAGACCGAACAGGGCCTGCGCCGCCGTATCGACAATTTGGTGATTAACCAGAAGTTCCACGAAGGCAAGAAGCCTTACAACGACGTTGCCACCGGCGAAAAGCTCAAGTTCCCAAGGTAGTAGCGAGCACGGCGCAAAGCGCGACCCATTAGGGGAGCGACCTCACGCCTCAATATGAATTACAAAGACTTAGCGCTCGCCGAAGAAGAAGGCAAACTGGAAGCCGCGATAGCGGCTTCTCGCAATTTATTGATCGAAGCGCCCACCGGCTCGGGCAAGTCGCTATTTATCCCCTACTTTTTAAGCAAGCATTGCAAAGGCCGCGTGGTCGTACTGCAGCCCCGCCGCATTGCGGCACTTGCGCTGGCACAGTTCTCGGCAAAGCTCCACGGAGAACCTTGCGGCAAGACCGTCGGCTACCAGTTCAGGCAAGACAGTTGCAAAAGCGCCGACACACGCATCCTCTTTCAGACCTACGGAAACTTTCTGCAAGAATTGCTGCACGGCAAACTGGACGCCGACTGGATCGTGTTCGACGAATACCACGAACGCAAGGCGGACATGGATTTGCTGTTCGCGTATTTTAGACGAGAGACGAGAGACGAAAGACGAGAGGGGCCGCGTGTGAGCCAGAGCGACCAAGCGGAAGCTGGTCGTGAAGGCGAGAGTGAGGCGATATCACATTGCTTTAGTAACAATAGAGCCGAACGGCCTCGTATCGCAGTGATGTCGGCGGCGTTGAACCGTTTCGAACTGGAAACGGTTCTCGGCGTCAAGTGCTTAAGCCTCGGCCACCCGCTCTACCCCGTGCAAATTATCAACCAGACGCCTGCCACGGGGAATTCGCTTGTTTCGGGCGTTGGACTTGACGCCGAAGTGGTGCGGGCGCTCCGCACGCTTTACCGCAACAACATCTGGCAGACCACGCTGGTATTCTTACCGGGCAAAGCCGAAATCGCCCGCTGCCACACCGCCGCCGCCGAAGCATTAGGCAATAACTGCGCCGAATTCCTGGAACTCTACGGAGGCCAAGACCGCGAAACGCAAGACCGCATCTTCGAAGTCACCGAACGCCCGCGCGTGATTTTCACGACAAACATCGCCGAAACATCCATCACCGTTCCAAACGTCACGGGCGTTGTCGATAGCGGCATCGAACGTGTAAGCATCTACGACGACAGCGAAAAGGTGAACGTCCTGCGCACGCTTCCCATTTCGATGCAGAATGCAATCCAGCGCAGCGGCCGTAGCGGCCGCACACAAAACGGTTGCGCCATTCGCCTCTGGAGCGAAGAATCCGAAAAACGCATGCCTACGGGAATCGTACCCGAGGTACTGCAGATTGAGCCTTCGGAATTGTTGCTGCAAAAAGCGGCGTTAGAGGATCTCGGCGAGGAGAGGAGATCCCGGATCAAGTCCGGGATGACAGATGGCATAGTACTTCCGACGGCGATTCCGGAAGCACGCGAAAAGACGGCGACAGCACTCCTTGAAAATTTCGGGATGCTTCAGGACGGCGCCATCACCGAACTTGGCCTCAAGGCAATCCGCACGCCCGTTTCCAGCATTCCGCTCGCGCTGCTCCTTGCATCGGCAAAAAACAAAGAAGACCTTCCCGACTTGCTCCTCGCCGCGCTCGCCTGGATTCATTCCGGCACCGAATTCTTACAGAAAGCAAAAGTCGCCTACGACATTCTGACTCTCGCAAGCGATACTTTGTCCAAGAACAGGGATGTTCCGCGAGAAGTTTCGTTCACACTCCGACAATTGCGTGACTACCGCGACAAAATTGCAAGCCCCACACCCCAAAGGTGCGAAGCACCGACCTCAGACCTCATAGCGCATAGCCTTCTCAAGGCTTTCCCGGACAGGCTTGCTACTCCGAGCGGCAACGCCTATAAGCTCGCCAACCAGAACGTGATTCGCCTGCAAGTTGCAGAACCGCCTTATGCGATTCTCGCCCTCAGCATGCTCCGTACCGGCGGCGGTAGCAAATCGGAACTTAAAGTTAATTTATACGCACCTATCGCCAAGGAACTTCTCGGCGGCGAGAGTGCCAAGACCCGCTACGAACTCTTGTGGCGCAGCGGTCAAGAAAGATTCATCGGTGTCGAAATCAGCGAATCCGAAAACGCCGACGGCTCCACTACCGAACTTTCCCGCAAAGAAATCCTCACACAAGAAGCTTCGCCTAAAGTTCTTGAAGAACTCAAGAAGCTTACCGTTGATGCCTGGCGCGAAAAAATCGAGAAAGAAAACTGGAGCGGTAAATTTTTGACCGAAGCAGTGCAAACGCAGCTCATCAAAATGCGTCTTGCTGCCAAGCTCTATCCGGAATACGGCCTTCCCGAATTCAACGAAGAAGACATGGAACTCATCTTCGATGAATTCGCAGACGGCAAGTTCCTGCTCCGCGACATAAACGAAGACCGTTACAGGAACATTGTCGAAGATTACTTTGGCAAGTCCATGCTGCAATGGCTAGGCAAGACATTCCCCGACCACTACGTGCTCCCGAACGGCAAACGCGCCCGCTACAGCTATCAAGAAGTCGCAGTCAGTGACGATGGAAAATCCGTGCAAAGCATCGAAGGCGTCCTCGTCGAAATTTCGGCCCGCATCGAAGACTTGATGCAGCTCCGCGGCGAGCACAGAATCGCCGACGGCAAATTAAAAGTCCGGTACGACATTCTGGCACCGAGCTTCCGGACGATTCAAAAGACATGGGACTTGACCGGATTCTGGCAAAACACTTATGCCGAAGTCCGCAAGGAGCTGCGCGGTCGCTACCCCAAGCATCCCTGGCCCGAGCAGGTAATTCAGAATTAGGAATTCGGATTTCGGAATTATTTTCAACTCTGAATTCTGAACTCTGAATTCCGAATTATTTCACTGTATAAATCGTCAGGGTCTTGCTGTATTCATAGCCGACGACAAGTAATGCTTGGCCTTTCATCGGGCTATTTTCAGCAGGAATGAAGAGAATTCCTTCGGGGCCGCGATCTAGCGGATCCAAATAGTAATCCACCAGCTTAGGCGCTTCCGGGTCCGTAATATCGAACACCGCTACACCGCTCGTACGTTCCAAGCCTACAAAAGCGTAGCGACGTCTATCGACCTCACCCACGGTCACATTCTCGGGTTCGCAACCCTTATCCGAGCTGCGCTTGTCCATCTTCGCCTTGCCTTTCTTGGAATTCCAGTTAAAGTATTCCGGCGCAATTTTTGCCAAAACACGTTCAAACATTTCTCCGGAATCCCAGAGCAGTTTTCCCGTTTCGCCGTCAAAAATGCTCACGGAGCGAGAACCGAACGTATAGGCGTAAGGACACTTGCCGTTATGGGTGCGGTACTTACCCTCATCGCAACGCTCCAGCGCGCTGACAGAAAGATCCTTCAAGTCTGTCGTTATCTTTTCCGTAAACACGGTTTCATCCAAACGGCCCTGCGCCACAAGTTCCTGCACGCTCGTTACATCGGTCCATGCCTTGTAATCATTTACAGGAGCACCTTCGTTTGCCGTCAGCACAAAGTGTCTGTCGCCTGCCGTAAAAGCGGCAATGCCATCAGGCTGGCGAAGTCCACGCAGCGGGTAATAATTCTTAATATCAATCTTTCCGTCGCTCACGGCATCAATTGCAAAACCATTCCTGGAATGGTCTACAAAACCCAACGGGAAAACCTTCTTGATTTTCTTGGCCGGCACATCGATGATCGCCATGGCGTTATTTTCTTGCAGGCTCACCCACGCCAGCTTGGAATCGTCAGAAACCGTAATGTATTCCGGTTCCAGTGATTTCAAAAAGCCCTGATTTCCGGGAGCACGTACGCCAGCATTCTTAAGTCTATTCGTGTCGAGATGATCAAATCCGGCCACAGCAAATTCCGCAGTTTTCCACGATTCGGCGTCCGCCTTAGCAACTGTCAAGAATCCAATACCGCCATCAGGGTCTACCGCAAAATCCGTACTCGGCGAGCCTTCGCAGGCCACCAGCAAGTTCTTGCCATCGGGCGTAAACTTGATCATGTCCGGCTGGCTGCAGACCGTATACAATCCAAGCACTTCGAGATTGTCCGTGTAACGCATCACCTGTACCTGGCCATTGCGCCATTCTTCGACTTCAAGCATACTGACCGCGACCAAGTCTCCATGAACCGTCACGCTAGAGGCATTACCCGGAATCTGTACTTCAGAAATCTTTTTGGCTTCGCTCGGATTGCTCAAGTCCACCACTTCGACGACATTAGCATCACCTACGACAAACAGTTTTTTCTTGGCAGGCATATAAGCCGAAATTTCTGCCGTAGACATTTTAGTCGTCGAAAGCGGTTTAAGCGTATGCCCCCACTGGAACGGTCCGGCGGGCACTGCATTTTTAGCAAAACAAAAGCCTGCGCACAAAAGCAGGCTTGCACTCAAAAGAATCTTATTCATTCACTCCTCAACACAAATCCAATTATTTCATGATCAGCCACATGATCAGCAGGCCGATACCGACACCGCCCAAAAACGAAGACGAAGCCGCCATGGCAGCGGACCTACGATCCTCCTGCTCCTTTTCTTGCTTCTTTTCATTCATACCAATCGAGGTGACAAGCATTTGGGCACAAGTTTCATTATCTTTCTTGACGGTATTGTAGCTCTTTTCCCAATTTTCGCTTTTGGCTTTTTCCGATTCGATGACAGAACGCAAGGAATCTTTTTCAAGCGTACAGGCATCTCCCTGCACCTGCATCACGCTGTCGCGCACTGCAAGTTCCTGTTTCAATTCGGTTTCTGCAGTCGATGTCTGAGAAGCTACGGCTGGTTCTTCGGCTAGTGCCATTGAACCACAGAACAAAAAGGTAATCGCAAGAATTTTAATCAAACGCATCATGCCGTAAATATACAAAAAAAAGACAAGTTCCCGGCAAACGCAGCCGGGAACTCGCCGTAAAAGAATTTTACGCGATCAAAATCTTACGGCAATTCGACTTGCTTTTTCCAGCGGCCATCCAAGCCCTTCACGTAGTAAACGCCGGGCACAAGCTGTTCGCCCGCCTTAACTACGGAACCGTCAAGCCTGCGAACCGCGCGAGCCGTACCGAATGCACGCGGAGTTGCCTGCAAGCGGCCAATCGCTGTCGACGATTCCGAAGATGCCGGCTCCACAGAGGAACTGGATTCAACAGAGGAACTCGACACCACACTGCTAGACGACTCCGCCACAGAAGAAGAACTGTTCACCGCTTTTTTATTCGGGTCAGTCAAGACCGAGCGTAAAACCTGAACCTGTATTTTAGAAAGTGTATCTGGAATTTCCGTCCTTTTATTTAAAGAAGCAAGCGCGGCAGCAACGGCTTCCGCAGAATCAAGCCTGAATGCCGAGCCAGAATAGAGCGTAGCGCCCCCATCGCTTTTTTTCACTCTAGCCAAAGCAATGGCCTGCCATGAATCAAAAGCGAACTCAAAGGTTCTAGACACCATCAAGTCTTCAGCCGAGAAAGAAAGCTCCTCGGAATTGACGCCACCCTTTTTTACCACCAGGACATTATTCGAATTGGTTGAATCAAAGCCGGGAATATTATAGAGGTTGACATCTATAATCCATGAGCCGTAATCGTCATTTTCATCGTTCAGAGTCCATTTTTTGCCATTCTGGTCCCATTCCCCATACTTGAAAAGATTATAATTGCTAGTTACGCAGCCTGCATTGATAGAATAGGGAATTCTAAGACTGATTTTCTGCATGATCGGCGTGATAGAACCATAATCTTCATGCAGATTCACCTTAACGGAATCAGTCTTCTTCAAATCACGGGAACCATACCAAAGGGATTCCTCAACGCGATTCAGCTTGAGTTCCACCTTCGGAGTCGCCGAATTGGACAACGTATCGCAAATATTGCGAATATAGGTTTCCGTCTCTTCCTGGGCAAAAGAGAACGCAAAGGCTGTAAGGCCGGCTAGGCATACTTTCTTAAACATAATATTCTCCTAGCCTTAAATATATACAAAAATTTACGAAAGCGTAGCTAAAATTCGCTTCCAGCCGTCTTCCGGAATCTGGGCACCCATCACCTGGACCACTTCGTTACTCACGACGCTGCCCAAATTGCCCGATTTTTCCATATCCCAGCCGTTCATGTAGCCATAAAGGAATCCCGATGCCCACAAGTCGCCGGCACCGGTGGTATCGATAGCCTTGGCAGGGCCCGCCTGCACATGCACCACCTTGCCATCTTTGGCAATCAAGGCGCCGCGCTTGCCGATTTTCACCACGGCAACTTTCGCCTTCTTGGCAAGCACATCGAGAGCTGCTTCTTCCTTGACTCCCGCATAGGCGTAAGCTTCGTCTTCGTTTGCGATGATGATATCGATCATTTTTTCAGCAAAGAGTTCGTCAAAGAGCTTGCGGCAGGCCTCCACCACGCCAAAGCTGCTAAAGTCGAGAGCGGTTTCGACACCCAGGCTACGGGCCAAAGTAAAGGACTTCTTGAAGCAGTCGGCATTAAAGGCGCGGTAGCCTTCGGCATACAGCAGGCCTACGCCATCGTAAAGAGCCGGTACAAAGTCGTCGCTGGACAGGAAATCGGAGGCGCCCAGGTAAGTCCACATGGAGCGCTGCGCATCGGGCGTCACGGCGCTAAAGACGCAACCGGTAGCGGCATCGGAAAGACCGAGCTTCGATTCCACGCCGTTATCTTGCAAATGCTTCTTGAAAATGTTGCCGAGTTCGTCGTTGCCAATCTTCGAGATAAAGGCAGCCTTGCCTCCCAGGCGAGAAAGACCGACCATGGTATTGCAGGTAGAACCACCCGGCACGCGCAGCGGATTCTTGAGGGCACCCAGGAACTTTTCCATCTGGGACCAGTCCACCATGTTCATGCCACCCTTCTGCACGCCCTGGGCCGCAATCCAAGCGTCATCCACATTGGCCAAAATATCAACGAGGGCTGCGCCCATACCTAAAACTTTCTTCATTAGAAGCCTCCTCTGCGGCGGCGCAACTTTTCGCTCGCCTGTAGTAAGAATTGACGTTCAGACTCGTTCAGCGAATTGATTCCCTCGCGATTGACTTTCTTGAGGATTTCGTCCATCCGCTTGTTTTCGTCCACATAAAAAACTTCACCCTCGATGGCATCGGAATCTTCACGCGGCTTGCTTTCGGAACGGCCGCCCCGGTGCACTTTGAACTTGGGACCGCGGAATTTTGCGAAAGCCTTGCCAAGGTTACCAAAACCGCGTTCATAAAAGTGCATGTAAAGGAATCCGCCTACGACACCGCCCAAGTGGGCCAAGTGCGCAATGCCATCTCCCGAATGCGCCATGAACACGTCGACTGCCACCATGAACCACATGGCATACTTGATGCGCATCGGGAAAAAGAAGAACATCAAAAGCATGCGGTTCGGGAAGAACTTGTAGTACGCCACGAAAATTCCCATCAAGGCACCCGAAGCACCGATAATCGGGGCATTCGTCATACCGAGCCAGAACATGACCAGGCTAAAGACCGCCGCAAAAATTCCGCAGAAGATATACATTCCCGTAAAATGCTTGGCGCCCATCATGTCGGCGACTTCGCTACCGAACATCCAGAGCATGAGCATGTTGAACAAGAAATGCCAAAAATCCACATGCACGAACATGTAGGTCACAAAGCGCCAAGCCTGCTCCGGCGCAAACGGCCAGAAGGCTCCAAAGTAAGCGATGTATTCGGAAATGCTACCATAACCGAGGCCGGGCAAATTCAGGTGCAACCCGAGAATGTTGCCGCCAATGAACGCCAGTGCAAAAACGACCGCGTTAATAATCAGCAGCACTCGAAGGACTTTGGGGAGAAATCTGAAAGGTCTCATGGTTAGTAGGAAGTAGACAGTGGTTAGTGGTTGGTGGTTAGTAAAGGTATAGTTTCAGCGGGAACGTATTTCGCAAGTTTTGCACAGCCCTGCTTTGTTTTGGCGATTCCCACCTTCAAGAGTTCTCGCACCACGGTGCTGGACACATTCAAATGTTCGGGAGCGCTCGACAAGAAGATTGTTTCGCATTCAGGGTAAAGCACCTTATTGTTCCAAGCAACGGTCTGCTCATATTCCACATCGGCACTTCCGCGGATTCCCCGCACCAGGAACTTCGCTCCCACACACTGCATAAAATCAACCGTCAAGCCGTCAAAGCAATCCACCTTCACGTTCGGAATTCCCTTGACCGCCGTTTTGACAATTTCGACTCGAGCCGATTCGGTCAGCAAATATTTCTTGGAAGCATTCACCGCCAAAAGCACATAAAGTTCGTCAAACAACGCTGCGGCGCGCTTTACGATATCGAGGTGACCCAGGGTGAACGGATCGAACGACCCTGCAAATACGGCGATTTTCTTCATGACTACAATTTAGAAAAGTAGGAAGTGAGAAGTAGGAAGTACGAAGTTATATTCAAGAAAAACTGTCTACTTCCTACCGTCTACTGTCTACTTTCTATAGATCACTAGCGAGGATTCGCCGTAGCGGCGGACTTGCACCATTCCCGTTTCGTCAGCTTCTTTCACCCAGGCTGGTAAATTCCGGCTGGGGGCTTCGAACACGGCAACGCCACCCGGATTCAGCCAATCCCAATAGGGGCGCAGATCCGGGTAATCCAAGTCCTTGAAGGGTGGATCCGCATAAATCAAGTCAAAGCCTTCACTTGCGCAAAGAGATTCTTTATCAAGCGTCAAGGCATTTTTTTCTAACAAAGTAAGCTTAGATTCTAGGGACAGCGCCTTATAAGCCTGCAACACGAGTCGCGCCTGGGCATGCGCCATTTCGACAGCCACCACACTTGCAGCACCACGGCTCAAAGCCTCGATTCCCATAATGCCGGTACCAGCGAACAAGTCGAGCACGCGAAATTTTTCAACACCCTGCAGAATATTGAAGAGAGCTTCTCTTGTACGAGAAGCTGTAGGTCTTGTCTTGGAGGTATCCGGGGACGGAACGTTCCTTCCCCGCATCAGTCCACCCGTAATGCGAATAGGCATCTGGTATTACTTTATCACAAGCATTTCAAAAAGGACTGTCGTGAACATATCCTTCTTGGCAAGTTTCATTTCGATGTTACGAATACCGATACGAGACGGCGAGTTCACAAATGCAGTGACAAAGCCGTTGAGTTCGGCAAAGTCCGCAGTCGTGGTAGCCTTAAGCGTATAGCGCTTGTACACACCAAATTCTTCAATCGCCGGCTTGTCAAGTCCGGAGAACTGCACCTTCTGGGTTGCCGCCAAAGCCTTCATGGACTTGATTTCGTTGTTCACTTCGGAAGACGGTACAAACGAAGAAACTGCAGCCAGATTCACGTTGTTCACGTTGTACATACCGAAAGCGGTAATGTCGGTAGCCGGAGCGTTTTCGGGCAGAGGCGGAGTCCTGAAATCGGAACTGACCGCGCGCATACGATCGAGGAAAGCCTTCTGGGAATTCGGGTTACCGGCCACGCCGCGTACATAGAAGTAGTTCGGAGCCTGGTAAATACAATCCGAGAAACCCACGTCATCAGGTGTTGCCGTATTCAAGAATGCGAAGAACTGGCCGACAGAAGCCTTCTGGAACGAAAGTTTTTCGAGCGGCAAGTAGCTATTGTAATCCGAGCGTTTGTTGTTGAACAAGGCCTGCGGATTGATTTCGCCCACGACCTGCTTGACCGTCACATTGTCTCGCTGACGGATCATGGCGGCAGCGGCAGCAGCTTCGGCTTCAAGCGAACCACCAGCGGAGGTACGCTGTCCAGCACCAATAGCAAGAGCGGAACGGGTCGGGTCTTCGGCGCCAATCAAATCCAGATAAGGCGGCGGCAACAAGCCCTGCAACTGCTTGGGAACGCCAGCAACACTCAAGAAGCAACTGAAGGCAACAAACACAAACAGGGCGGCCACAAGAACCGTCATAGCCTTCTTGCGAGACTTTTTCTGCAGTTCCTTGACGCTCGTGACGTTGACCGGAGCCACAGTTTCGACTTCGACCAAGCGCTCGGCAGCGTCAATCAAGTTCAAATGAATCATACACCCTCCATCACATTCAAGGCAGCCCCAATTGCACCTGCGCAAGAAAGCACGGCGGCAGAATCTTCTTCTTCAATCGGGAGCCTCAAGTTAGAGAAAGAATCCATCAAAGAAAGCTGGTATTCGGACAACTTAGCACGGACGTCTTCCACGAACAGCAAATCGCTAGCCATTTCACCGCACAGACGGATTGACTTCGTCGAGACCGAGGCGTTTTCCTGTTGGGCAACCGCAATCTGTTCAGCAATTTCCCTAGCCAAAATCTGGTAAGCTTCTTCCTTGGTGTTGTTCACCAGCGAAAGAGTGGACACGCAGCGGAGCGCATGCAGGTTGTCCTTAGTGAGCCAAAGGAGCGTCACACCGGCATAGTCAGCCTTGACTATACATGTCAGTTCGGACACATTTTCGGCATAATCCATCAGGTTCATGAGCGAGAGCACGTCCACATCCATGGCCTTAGGAGCTAAAGCCTTGTTACGGAAGCCTTTACGTAAATTATCGACCCATTGTTCACGGACAGCAATCAGCATAATCGTGTATCCGAGTTCGGGGTCACCGCTCATGATTTTGTAATCAATTACATACGCATTGGATTCAGCGTTCGTAATCAGCGAAACATACCACTTTACATAGTCGTCAACGTTCTTTGTGGCTTCAGCCGGGACAAAGATTTGGCGGATAATCGACCTAAATGCAGGAATTGCCACCGAAACGGCTTCGACAGATTCAATCTGGTTGAACTCCATCCATCCCTGGAGGACGGTTTCAAAAGTATAGACATCGTCAAGGGGGGCGGTTTCCGTATCGAGAACGGCCGTCTTCAGAACACGGCGTTCAGCCGCATCCACAAGGGCAACTTTCAGAGAAGCGTCCCCTGCTTCTATACCCATGTAAATCTTCGTATCACTCATATTATCAACGACTTATGAAAAAAAACTACACTCTAAAACTAATCAAAAATTACCCCTGGAAGGAGCTTTTCCAATTTTTTCTTGCCAATTCCAGGCACTTTTTGCAAATCTTCGGCATTTTTGAAGGCTCCAAGGGCATTTCTGACCTCCAAAATCTTCTCGGCGAGCTTCGGACCGACCCCATTCAGGGCGCAAAGTTCGTCCAGGGAGGCCGTATTGACATGGACAGGCAAATTCACTTTTTTTGACGGTTTTCGCTCTTTTTGAGGTCGACTTACTGAATTAGCGTCATTTTTTGACACTTGCGAACTATCTACGGCAACACGGTCCCTAACGACTACCAGGGGGGCCTCGTTCGCCACAATGAACGTCTCCCCCACCTCAAAATGCTCGATAGACGGGAGTCCCCACGGGAGAACCCGGACAATGATTCCAATGACCAAAAGGCAGAACGCCAATCGGACTACGTTTTTTTCAGGTGCATTCATAAGGACAACCTCCGTTGGTTATCCTCGACCAAAGGGCTTCTTAAGCGCCTCCTCCACCGCATTCACGTCTGAAGGGACATCCACCGAAATCGACGGGTACTTGCTCTGGACAATGCGAATAGGGCGTTTGCCCAGAATCCGCATCTGCTCCAGGGAGCGTTCCTTTTCGACATCGGTTTGCGGCAAAGACGAAAATTCGTCGCGGCACACCCTGGAATAAGCATAGATTCCCTGGTGCTGGAACCAGCGGGGAGCGTCCTCATTCGCCACCCACCGGGTAAAGTCCACCGCGTAATCGTCTTTTACCAAAACCTTGACTACCGTCTTGAGTCCCGCCTCGGTAGGATTCAAGGGGCACGCGACCGTCACCCATTCATCAGGGTGCTTTTCGAGCGTCATTGCCACTTCGCACAGCACAGAAGGTTCCACCAACGGTTCGTCGCCCTGCAAGTTCACCACGAGGTCCAAATCGAGGGCCCGGGCCGCAAAGGCGACGCGGTCAGAACCAGTTGCCGCATCTGGAGTCAAGATAAATTCAAAACCCGCCCGAGAAACCACGTCTGCAATTTCTTCGGAATCGGTAGCACAAACAATGCGTTCAAAACATTCGGCCAAAAGCGCACGTTCCAGGGTGCGCACAATCATTTCTTTGCCTGCAATCTTGATCAAGGGTTTGCCCGGAAAGCGGGACGACCCCATTCGGGCTGGCACAACGCAATGAACTGCCATGGGCTAATTTTTCAAGCCGAGAATTTAGCCGCCGATGACCTTCGGAATGGCGAAGTGATCGTTTTCCACAGCCGGAGCGTTCATGAAGGCCTTTTCAAGCGAGAGACCCGGCACAGGCACGTCTTCGCGGAGAATCGTCGCACCATTTTCGACAGCGGTCATCGGTTCCACGTCGGAAAGGTTCAAGGCCTTGAGAGCTTCAAGGTGGTTGAGCATCTTGTCCAAGTGACCCTTCACGGATTCAATATCTTCTTCGGCAACTTCGAGCCTGGAAAGCTTCGCGAGTTTCAAAACTTCTTCACGTTCGAGCATAAAACCTCTTTTCTTACGTCCACAAAATAGCAAATTATTTTGGCGAAAAAGCAACCCAGAGTTGCATAATCAATTCGGATTTCAGATTTCGAAGTTCGGAATTATAATTTTCAGCTTAAAAATCCGAATTCTGAATTCCGCATTCCGAGTTAACCGACTATTTGCAGCGCCGCATACTTCAAAATAATCGTACGGACCGTCGGGTCGCTACCGAAACGCACATCTACACGGGCATTGTCGCCAGAACCATAGCACTTGACAATCGTGCCCACACCGTACTTCATGTGGCGCACGCGTACGCCCGGATGGTACGGATTCTCGCTGTATTCGTCGTAGACCACGCGCGGGCCCGAAGGTTCGGCCGGCTTGATCGGAGCTGCCACCTTCACCGGATTGCGGTAAACGATATGCTTGTCATTTTTCTTGACAGAATTCGGAATCGCCGAGGAGCGGTTGTAACCGTAAGAGCCAAAATTGCTCGGGCGAGACGAAGCTCCACCGTAACCGCCGCCAAAGCTTCCGGACGGTCTACGCGGATAAGACGGAATGTTCGGACGCGGCGGGCGCGAAAATCCCGACGAGCCACCGGCAAAGTCCTGATTGAAATCGAATCCCGAGCCGCCGAAACCAGAATCGGTGCAAGGCGTAAAGTCGACTACCGACGGATCCAGTTCCTTAAGAAAACGGGACGGCGCAAACGGGCGAATGTTCCCTTGGAAGAATCGGCGTTCCGCATGATACAGGTACAATTTCTTTTCGGCGCGGGTGCAGCCCACGTAGAACAGGCGACGTTCTTCTTCCATCTGCTCGTTCATCTCGGCGCCAGACAGAGTAGACGACGCGCGAATCAGCGGGAAAATTTCTTCGTCGCAGCCGGCGATGTGCACGGTGTTGAATTCCAGGCCCTTCGCCATGTGAATCGTCATGAGCGTCACCTGGCCCTTGGAATTGTCCACCTTCTTGTCGGCATCGGTGAGTAGCGAAATATCCTGCAAGAATGCGTCGAGTGTGGCCCCCGGATGTTCTTCGTCGAATTCGCGGATGGCGTTCACCATTTCGTCCAAGTTACCGATGCGTTCGTCGGCGGTGAGTTCGTCTTCTTTGCGCAGGAATTCCTTGTAACCCACGTCATTGATGATTTTTTCGGCCAAAATCGGAAGCGGAGTTTCGCCCGCGGCAAGCAAAGATTTCCAGCCCTGCACCAAGTCCGTAAAGCCCTTAAGCTTGCTTGCCGAGCGGCTTCCGCTGTTGACTTCGGCAAGCAAGTTATCCCAGAAGGAGCCTTCGCCTTGGCGTTCTCTTTCCAAGATGTTTTCGACAGTCGTCTTTCCAATGGCGCGAGGCGGCGTATTGATGACGCGCAGGTAGGCGGCATCGTCACGCTCGTTTGCCAGCAGGCGCAAGTATGCAAGTACGTCCTTGATTTCTTTGCGGTCCCAGAATCGCATGCCGCCAAAAATGACCGACGGTATACGGCGGTCATTCAGCGCCTTTTCCAAGGCGCGGGACTGCGCGTTGGTGCGGTAGAATACAGCAGTCTTGGCATAAAAATCCTCGCCCGCTTTTGCAATCGTGTCTGCAATGGTAGACGCTTCGGAGCGGTCGTCCATAAAGTGGCGCACGTGAATCAAGTCGCCTGCATCTTCTTTAGAGAACACGTTCTTCTGCATTTCTTGCGGACGAATGTTGTGCGCAATCACGGAGCCTGCGCCCTTCACGATGTTTGCGGTCGAGCGATAATTGCGTTCGAGCTTGACAATCGTTACTGGCGCAAAGTCGCGGTGGAAGTTACGGATAATTTTGATGTTTGCGCCGCGCCAGCCATAAATACTCTGGTCGTCGTCACCCACCACCGTTACGTTCTTATTTTCGTTTATCAGCAATTTTAACAGTTCGTACTGAACGTCGTTCGTATCCTGATATTCGTCCACCACCACATAGCGGAAACGCTGCGCCAACTGGCTTGCCAAATTCGGAATCTTCTGCAGCATGTAAACCGTGTTGAACAACAAGTCGTCAAAGTCCATGGCGTTAGATTCTTTAAGGCGTTTCTGGTATTCGGCGTAAATCTTTGCACGCAGCTCTTCGTCTGGGAAGTTTGCCAATTCCTGCGCCACATCGGGAGTCTGCAGCTGAGCGACCTTTCCACGGTACAAAATCGTGTTCTTGTACTTCGAAATGGCGCCATGCATTTTCTTGACTTCGGAGGGCTCAAAATTGTCGCCCACCTGTTCCTTCATGATTTCTTTTAGGAGACGCTTCTGGTCGTCGTCATCGTAAATCGAGAAATTGCCGTCGTACCACGTGCCGCCCAAGGCATCAAGCACGGATTGTTTCGAAAGGCAAAGTTTCAAAAGACGCAAGCACACGGAATGGAACGTTCCCATCCAGGCAAAGTTCATGTTGCTGTCGAGTAACTTCTGGATACGCGACTTCATTTCGCGCGCAGCCTTGTTCGTAAAAGTCACCGCCAAAATGCGGTCCGGTTCCACGCGATACTGCGAAACGAGGTGAGCAATCTTATAGGTAATGCAACGCGTCTTTCCCGAACCGGCACCCGCCAAAATCAGCATCGGGCCATCAATCTTTTTAGCCGCCGCGGCCTGTTCCGGGTTCAGTTCTTTATCTAAAACAGCATTATCTACAATATTCGCCATGGGGGTCCCTTTTAATACACATATGTGCAATATAGAAAAAAAGAAAGACTCTCGAAGAGAGTCTTCCTTTAAATTTGAATCAGGGGCTTCGACTAGTCATCCGACGTAGAGGCGCCAATAGCCTGTTCGAGCGTCGTGTGTCCATCAAGTGCCTTCTGGATACCGTCCATACGCAAGGTAATCATGCCGCATTCCTGCATGGCGGCGCGTTTGATAACGTCGCCCGAAGAACGCTTGATAATCAGGTTACGCACGGTTTCGTTCGGCACCAGGAATTCGTAAATACCGCAACGCCCCTTGTAGCCCGAACCATCGCACTTGTCGCAACCCTTACCATGGTAGAACTGCATGTCGGGACTCAAGTGGAATTCGTCGCGCATGGCCTGCGAAATTTCGACAGGTTCCTTACAATACTTACAAATGCGGCGCACAAGACGTTGTGCAAGCACGCCCTTAATAGCGGTAGACACAAGGAACGGTTCCAGACCCATTTCGAGCAAACGCGGGAATGCACCGGCAGCATCGTTGGTATGGAGCGTACTGAAGACCAAGTGACCAGTCAAAGCTGCTTCGATAGCCATGGACGAAGTTTCTTGGTCACGCATTTCACCGATCATAATCACATCCGGGTCCTGACGCAAGAGGGCGCGAATGCCCGCCGCAAAGGTAAAGCCAGCGGCGTTGTTGATCTGTCCTTGGTTCACACCATCAATATTCAATTCCACCGGGTCTTCCATCGTAGAGATGTTGATGGTGGAATCCAAAATTTCTCGAATAGAAGCGTAAAGCGTGGTAGACTTACCGGAACCGGTAGGACCGGTCACCAGCACAATACCGTTAGGAGCATTAATCGCATCGATAAACTGCTTGAGTACGCGCGGGTCAAAGCCCATGTCCTTCAAGGGGAACTGACCCGAGTTCGGGTCCAAGATACGCATAACAATCTTTTCGCAAACGCCGCGCTTACGGAGCGATATCGGGAAGGAGCTCACACGAAGGTCCACCTCGGAGCCCTTGTAACGCACCGTGAAACGACCGTCCAAGGGTTTACGCTTTTCAGCGATGTCCATCTTGGAAAGAAGCTTGATACGGGAAAGAATCTGAGGCATCAAGCGGGCAGGAATGGGAGACATGACCTGCAGGTCGCCGTCAATACGGTAGCGGAGCTTGAGGAATGTCTCCTGGGGTTCCAGGTGAATATCGGATGCGTGACGGGCAATGGCTTCGTGAATCAGCGTGGTCACGATTCGCACCACCTGGCGGCCTTCTTCGTCGGTCAGTTCCGGTTCGTCATTACCGCCCTGACCGCGTTCCACGGTTTCAAGTTCTTCACCGTCCTTAGATTCACTGATAAGTTCGGCGAGAGACTCTTCGGTAGGACCATGACCTGCAAACACGCGTTCAATGGCCTTCATCACGTCCGCTTCGGAGGCCATCACGATGTCCACGTCCATACGGACCTTGAACTTCACGATGCTAATCGTGCGCATGTTCGTCGGGTCCGTCATGGCAATCGTCATCACGGAGCGGACCTGACGACGATCATCTTCACCCTTCTGCACGAACAGCGGCACCACCTTGTACTGCTTGCACATGTCTTCGGGCAAGAAGGTATAGGCGTTCGGGTCAATATTGAAATTGTCGAGCTTTACATACGGAACTTCGAACTGCCTCGAAAGAATTTCAACAAGGCGTTCCTCGGGCATGTAGCCCAGGTCCACCAATGTACGGCCAAGGCGCTTGCCGGTCGTCTTCTGCGTCTCGAGCGCCTTGTCTAGCTGCTCCTGCGTAATGTACCCTTGAGCGAGGAGCATTTCACCGATACGCATCTTGGTCGAAGACTGCATCTGCGACCCGAGGATGTTCGTTAGCGTTTCTTCGCTCACCATGCCAAGGCGCACCAGAATCTTACTGAGCATAAGTCCGGTACGTTTGTGTTCGGCCATGGCATGAGCCAACTGGTCTTCGTCCAATACGCCTTGACGAAGCAACAACTGGCCCAAGTTCATCTTATTGCTATTTATCATAAATGCGACCACGCCCGAGGTTGAACGGGCATTTTTTCTCCATTTTTGCAAAGCATGTTGACCGGGTCGCCCGCAGATTTTTCTACGGCAAATCCAATTTCACACACCTCGCCCAATTGGGTATTTGCTTTAAATATACTTTTTGGGCTAGAATTTGCAAATAGCAGGTGATATTCCTCACCCCCATTTAATGCAAAATTTAGGGGATTTTGGCCATATTTTTCGCACAAGCGCGTAACTTCGGGGTCTATCGGGAGTTTGTTTTCAAGAATTTGCAAATCTACGTTCGAAGAAAGCGCCAAATGGTTCAACTCCGACGAAAGTCCGTCGCTAATGTCCATGCATGCGCCGGCCGCCCCCAAACGCAAAAGTTCAGCCCCGGCAGATTCGCAAATTTTAGGAGCCAAGTGGTATTCCACCAGCGTCGGGAATTCGTCTTTGGCCTCGGGGTGGTTCATCAAAAGCCAAAGGCCCGCACCCGACTTGCCAAGCGTCCCGTTTACATACAATGTATCACCGGGTCTTACAGCCGAGCGCAACAGAGGTTTCGAATTTTCATTTTCGAGCGCTCCCAAGAGCGTTGTCGAAAACATTCCCACATCGCCCACCACGGTGTCGCCGCCAATCAAGGCGATTCCACGCCGCGCAAAGCCCTGCGAAAGAGCGGCCTGCATGCGGGTGCGAGTTTCCGGCGACCAATTCTTGTTGATACAAAGCCCAAGCACCGCAAAGCGCGGAATGCCGCCCATGGAATTAATGTCCGACACATTCGAGACAATGTGTTTTTCGACCGCCTGCTCCGGCGTTGACCAATCCAGCCTGAAATGCGTATTTTCGACCGACAGGTCCTTGGTCACGAGCCAGCCGTCGAATTGGGCGCAGTCATCGCCCACGCCGAGCCAACCTCTTGTTGCGGGAGGTTCTTTTTTAAAGGCGGCAGCATCTTTTAAAAGGGCCTGAATAAAATTGAATTCGCCTAGATTTGGAAACATCTTTTTAAATCATCAAAAAGCTTTTTCTTTAAAATATAATTTTTAATGAGGGAGGGGCTTTTTTACGCTCCCCATCCTAGGCCGACGCTTCCATTTCCTCTCCGCATAAACCACTTTTTTATTCACTATCATCCCCGCTTTTTCTATTAAAAAAAAAATTCAAAGAAACAGTTTGGCGGTAAGTTGTTGATAAACTGAGTGTTTCTTTTTGACAAAAAATATTTTTTGAAAAAGGCGAAAAAATCTATCCACAATTTGGGAGAATTACCTATCTTTTAGGCCATGGGACACATTTTCTTCATCGCTCCGTCCTCCCCCGGTAGCTTAGACCGCCTCAGTCAATGGACTTTCCGTTGGCTTTTGGAGCACGGCGATTTGGCAGAAGATTCCACCATGTACACTTGCAATTCCATCGAAGACGCAACGAACCTCCTGGAATCGGCCCTGATTATCGGACAGTCCCCCGCACTCATTATTCTCGACCACGCAGATCGCCCGCACGAACAGAACCTCAAGTTCAGCAAGCTCCTGCACGACGGCATTCCTGAATCGTGGATTGTGGAACTGGTGCCCGACAACATGCCGCTCCCCCAGTGCGACGAAAATTATTACTGGGTCCGCAAACCCGTGAGTGAAGACGAATGGTACAGCACGCTCGAACAGGTGTTGCTCAAGAGCGGATCGCCCCAATGGGCTAATAACTAGTGCCTGCGGCACAGTTGGTAGAGCTTAGTTGGTAGAACTTAGACATTTTCTAAGTTCTAAGCTCTAAGTTCTAAATTCTAAATACTACATTACCCATTATGATTAAAGGCGTAAGTTATTTTGGCGTGCGTTCGCCTAAGCATGTTCTTGCCGATATGCAAGACATCAAGGCGGCGGGTTTTAACGCGGTGCTCCACACCTGGAGCGAAGAAGACCAGCAATACTACTACGGCACCATGAAGGATATCGTGGACCAGTCCGCAGACCTCGGTCTGACAGTCTACGTGAACCCATGGGGCGTGGGCCGCGTGTTTGGCGGTGAAGCGTATTCGGAACTGACTGCACGCAACCACGACTTATGCCAGGTGGCGCTCGACGGCAAGCCCAAGGTGGCCGCCTGCCCGAACCATCCGGAGTTCCGCGCCTACATGCACAAGTGGATTGAAAGCGTATGCGCCACGAAAGTGAGCACGATTTTCTGGGACGAGCCGCATTTTTACTTTGAGAAGGGCGGGCTTAGCAACTGGAGCTGCCGCTGCCCGCATTGTCGCGAGAAGTTCCGCGCCCAGTTCGGCTACGAGATGCCCGCCGAACTCACCGACGACGTGAAGAAATTCCGCGAGGATTCGCTCATTGACTTTTTGAGGGAAATGACCGAGGACGTTCATGCCCGCGGCAAGCGCAACTGCGTTTGCATGCTGCCGCCGTGGTTCCCCGCGGGGCTCGACGACTGGGGCCGCGTTGCAGGCCTTGAAAGCGTAGACGAAGTCGCATCTGACCCGTATTGGGAAAAGGGTGCCACCGAAGAATGGGTCCGCGAAAAATACGCCGAGACTGCTCGCAAGCTGACCGAAGTCGCCGCCAAGTACGGCAAGGCCGTGCAGATGTGGATCAAGGCGTACCAGATCGAGGCCGGCCGCGAAAACGACCTAGCCATCGCCGTCGAGGAAAGCCGCAAAGCAGGTATCGACAACATCTTCGCGTGGAGCTACCGCGGCACAGAAACGCTCAGCTGGCTAAAAAGCGACAACCCGGACGAAGTCGCCCGGGTGTTCAGGAAATCGCTCAGTCTCTAACGGAACGCGCGAACGCTAATTACTTCATCACGCGTATCGTCGTGGAGCCTGCGCGGGATTTTGCGATGAACGTGCCGCCAGTTTTCACGAGGGCTTTCGCGCTGGCACGGAGTTCCTGCAATCCAGAGGCTCGCACCTTTCCCAAATAGTTGCCGTTCATGTCGAAGATGCGGTAGCTTTCGGTTCCGGCCGCATGCGATAGCGCGGGCTTTACAAAGGCTGTGCATTCATCAACGCAAACGACTTCATCCTCTCCGAACACAAAGTAATCCACGTCCATCCAGGAACCGGTTACCGTAAAGCGCAATATGTGTTCGCCCGCAGGGAGGTTCACCGTCGAGCGCACCTTGCTATAATCGTCATAGTTGTCTTCGCCATCGTTTTTCGGGACAGAGATTACGTCCGTGATGTTCTTGCCGTCCAGCGACATCTGGAAGCCCGAAGTCTCGTTTGCGGATGCGACCGACGCGTAAAAGGAATATTCGCCCGTTTCCTTGACGTTCACGGTGTATTCGAGCCATTCGCCTTCCTGGTTGTAGCCCACGATGTAGCCCGTCGCCTTCTTGTAAATGTCGACGCCCGTCCCTTCGCGGTAATTGCTACCGCCATGGTCTTCGGAATCGTTTTCCTTGTAGGAGTCATTGCCCGAGCCGACACCCGGAATGTCGAAGTCTTCCGCCTCAATTTTGCCCGGAATTTCAAACGCCTTACCCTTGAAAGGCTTTTGCGGTTCGGGAACCACCGGAGCGCGGTTTATTGCCTTGAGCATCTGCTCCGCATAGCGCTTGCCGAACGTCACGTAAGCATCGTGACCGAAGTGGTAGCGGTCCACGCCGTTGCCGCCAAGGCCCTCGGACGACGCGTAGTAAGTATTGTCCATCGTATTCGGGAGTTTCGACACGCGGTCGGAATAGCAGCAGCCCGAACGCAGGAGTTCGCCCGCTACAAACGGAACCGTGTCGGAACTCATATCGAGCGCCTTCAGAATATCGTCGCGAGTCTTCTTCACGATTTTCGGCCAGTCCGGGTAGCCGCCGTCGGTTTCGCCCTGATGGAAGATGAAACCCTTGATGACGCCCACCTGTTGCGCCTTCTTCGCGATATCGATAATCGTCTTGGTGACGTTGCCGTCGCTCGCGTATTCCTTCGCGTAGTTCTTGAGCCAATCCTCCGCCGTAGAGAGGTAACTCGCATATTGGTCCTGGTCGAACAGCTTGATGCTTGCGCCACCCACCGCGACCGGGATAATCCCGATGGTCACGTCCGGCATGCTGTCGGCCATCGTGCGCCCGAACCAGTCGGCAATCGAAATCGTGTTGCCGCAGTTAAAGAGCGAGGGTACCGCCGGATAAACCTCACCCAACGTGTTGCGCCCCTTACCCGAGCACTTTTGCGTCGCAAAAATCTTGAACCGCGAATTTTCGACCTTATCGGCGCTCTGGGCATCGGCAGTGCCGCCCATGTTGGACTGGCCGTATGCGATGTAAATGTGGAAATTCGGGTCCGGAGCGGCATTCGCCTGAATTGCTCCGAACGACAACAAGCCCGCAGCAAAACATGCTGCCGGCACGAAACCTGAGAATTTATTTAAAAATCTCATGACATCCCTTCTTTTTCAAACATCCTTCTTAAAGATATCTTGAAAAAAACACAAAAGGCGCCCCCGGCGCCCTTATTTTATAGACAGATTGTCAATGAATACAAAGAAAGTTAATCCCACGAAGTAAATTCTGTTTATCGTCACACGAATTGTACAGTCACTTCGTTCCTGTACCAAATGCTCGCTTCGGTCATGACAATACAAGTATTGTCGCGACACTCAGCTTACGCATTTGTCGGGAAAAAAATTCAAATCTGATTTTACGTTAGTAAAATCGAATCAGTGTGACACTCATACAAAAAAGCCCCGTCGCTTGGACGAGGCTTTTAATGTCGTTTTTTATAAAAGATTACTTAGCTCTTTCGAGGTAAGAACCGTCGCGGGTATCCACGCGGATCTTGGTGTTGTTCTCGATGAAGAGCGGGATCATCACCTTGGCGCCGGTTTCGACGGTGCATTCACGCATCACGTTACCGCTGGTATTGCCCTGGACTGCCGGAGGAGCGTCGATGATCATGAGGTCAACGAAGGTAGGCGGAATCACTTCGATCGGAAGCGTAGCGCCGGACTTCGGGTCCTTCCACCAAGTGACTTCGACAGTAGCGCCGTCGAGGAGCCAAACTTCGCAGCCATTGAGAGCTTCCTTGGAGATTTCTTCAGTTTCCTGAGTTTCGTTGTTCAAGAAATACCAAGTAGAACCGTCATTGTAAAGGTAGGTCATTTCGGTGAAGGTCACGTCGGCTTCTTCAACCGTATCGCCACTCTTCCAAGTGCGTTCGAGGGTGCGGCCGGTCACCAAGTTCTTGATGCGAACGCGGTTAAAGGCCTGGCCCTTACCCGGCTTCACGAACTGGTTTTCGATGATTTCGTACGGCTGACCATCAACCATGATTTTAAGTTTCTTGCGGAATTCGTTGGTGCTTACAGTACCCATATTATCCTCTTGTTGATTTTGATTCTAAATTTAGCAATATAATGGAAAGCCCCGTTACCGTTTTTACGCAAATCCCTGACTTTTTGGACTATTTGGGATCCGATTTGGCGACAGTCATTGCCAAAACGACCGCACTTGCCGACCTTGACCTGAACCCGAAGTTTCCGTTCCTTTGTTCTAGGCATTACGCCGACCTGATCAAGAAGGCTGGCGACCCAGCCGCCCTGTTGCGCGAAATTTTGCCCACCAAGGACGAACTCAAGAAGGTCGAAGGCTTTGTAGACGACCCCGTAGGCGATTTACCGGCCGGAAAATCCGACTGCGTGATCCAGAAATACGACCAACGAGCCCTGATTGTCTCGACCGCCACCTGCGGTGCCCGTTGCCGTTTCTGTTTCCGCAAGAACTACCCTTTCCAAAACACACCCGACGTGGCGCGCCAGGTGAGTCACTGGCTCGATACCCATACCGACGTCTGGGAAGTGATTCTTTCGGGCGGCGACCCGCTGACTCTCGGTCCCGGCGCCTTCCGCGAACTGATTGAAGCGATTGCGATGCACCCCTCAGTCACCACGCTCCGCATCCACACGAGACTCCCCGTGATGCGCCCGGACCTGGTGATGCAGCATTTTGAACTGCTGCGCGAACTGCCGGCTAGGTTTAGCTGCGTTCTGGTGTCACATGTGGACCACGCCGACGAACTCGACGAAGAATCGGCAAGCGTGTTTGCACAACTGCGCTTTAGCGGTTGGACGCTTCTGAACCAGAGCGTGCTGCTAAGGGGAATCAGCGATGACGCCCTCAAGCTCACCGCCTTGTGCCGCAAACTTTTTGAGCAGGGTGTGCTCCCCTACTACCTGCACCAGCTGGACCACGCAAACGGGGTCGCCCACTTCGAAGTAGCTGATGACGAAGCCCGCAAGCTGATTGCAGAAATCCGCACCAAGCTGCCCGGCTATCTGGTGCCGAAACTCGTACGAGAAATCGCCGGCGAGAAGAGTAAAACTCCTATTTAGCAATGAGCTCGTGCCAGAGGCACTCTGTGGTATGAGGACGGCACAATGTGCCTTTGAGCTTATATAATCGCAGCTGCGCTGCCAAACTTTGACTCAAAGGGAGCCGGAGGCGATCGACCTCGCAGCTCATAGCTCACACCTAAAATAAAGTTTTTAGTCCGAACCCTATAATGCCGTCAAGGTAATTCTCGCCGTTGCGTAGCGCGTAATACAGGTTCACGCTCCAGTTGCCGCGGTACTGCGTAAAGGCCACGCCGTAATCATGTTCGCGCTTCCAGCCATGTTCCGGCGCAAATGCGCGGTAAAGTCCCGGCTGGTAGAAAGCCTCGATGCTCAAGTCGTAGCCATCTTGCCATAGAATCGCGAATTCGGAATACCCGTAGGCGCGGCTCCGCATAAAGCGTACGTCCATGCCCTTGAAGCTATCCATGCCGCCCAGCGCGAAATAATCGAAGCGGTCCAAGTCCGCATCGGTCGGGAATATTCCGCCGGCAGCCCCGCTAAAGCGAGTTATCCAGTTGCCATAAATCGGCAAGTACCGCGAGAATTTGGCTGACGCCTTCAGGTAATTGTCCAAGGAATCCGGGCGGTCCATATTCCAAACAATCGAGCCGTTGAATCGCGTACCCGAGCGCGGCAATACAAATCGGTCAAGCGACACATAAGAGAGTTCAAAGGTCGATGTTTTTCGGTTGCTACCGATGCCGAGGAACACGCCCAAGGTAAAGTCAAAGCCGATGTCGCGGGAAATTCCGATTTCGCCGTAGGCATCGCGTTCCGAAGAATCTTCGTCGAAATAGCCACGGGCAAACACGTTCCATTCAGAACCGAAAATCCACGGTTCCTTGTACGAACCTTCTAGCCTGCGGGCATTATCTGCAGTATAGCCTTCTAGAGTCAAGTCGCGGGCTGTTCCGCGAATGTTATAGAGAGCCACATTCACGTTGCCTTCCCACTCGTCGGTTTCGCTGGAATACGTGAGTAACGCATATGCCTCGGAAACGGCAGCCGCCTGCATGTGGTACACCGGGATTATGCGGTTGCGCACCGGGTCACGGAAGATTTGAGCCGGAGCCGTACGGTTGTAATAGCCCAAGCTCGCAAGCTTCATGTCGGAGCGTTCCAATTCCAGCGGTGACACGAGTTTTCCCGGTTCGATTTTCGTTTGCCGGCGGAACACCTCGATGTCGCTACCCGAGGAATCCATGTTCTCGGGATCTGCCCACACCCAAGGAATGCCGCGGTCCAATTGAACGGTCAGCACGCCGGCCGAATCCAGTTCGCCCGAAAGTTTTGCCGACAAGAATCCCCGATTTTCATAATAGCTTACGATGCGGTCTCGCGTCAGCGGCCAACTTTCGCAGGATTTGCCCACCAGCGCCTGCACTTGGGATTCTTCGTACAATTCGCGCTCGCCCACCCACTGCACCGCCGTAATGCGGCACCCTTCCGAAGCAGAAGATGCAACAACAACGAAAAGCATTGTTGCAATAAAAAGGAAGCACTTCACCATACAGATGCTATGCACACAAAACAAATTCCGAACTCTGAATTCCGAATTACGCATTAGAAGTACGCCCTCGCTTCGGTGCTAAGCTTCTGGAAGATATTCTCTTCGGCGTCGCCAAACCGCAAAATGTAACTGCAACCCATCGTCAAGAAATCATTCAAATCCACAGAGAGCGAAAATTCAAAACGATACGTACGGCCATCGCTGTAGCCATCCATCACCTGGTACGGGATTATGTCGCCATGGCTTTTGACTTGCACCACCGAGAAGTTCGCATAAGAATTCACCTTTTTCTGGCGATTGTAACCGACACGCAAGGCGCCTTCCCAAAGGTCGGCATCAAACAGGCCTTCTTCGCGACCAGAGCCATCGCCCCCTTCGCCAGTGCGGTAACGCCCGAGCGGTTGCACAAAGAATCCCTGCAAAAAGTCAAAGCGGTAGCGCAGCGTTCCGTCGTAAACATCCCAGTTCCATTCCTGCATGGCCGAAAGTTCGTTTTCTTGAATCAGGAGCGTGCCGCCCACAAAATGATCCAGATTGATGCGGTAGCCCGCTTCGAATTCATGCGAGTAAGAGGTCTCGTAATACGAAATCGAAGAAAGTTTTTTATCGAATGTGGCGCCCGGCTTGTACGTAAGCGAAACGCCCGAAGGATGTTGCCAGTCCACCAAGCCCTCCACCGCCATACGGCCCGATGTCATGCGGTGCAGTTGCGAAGTCGTGACCGGCGGGAAGTATATTTTTTTGCCCGTAGTATCGCTCCCTTCGCCCTCATACGAACCGCCGAAAGTCACATCGCGCAAGAATCCGTCGCGCACACCAAAGACAAGCCCCGGATTAAAACGAAGTTCAATATTGAATGCAGCATCTGACGAAAGAACGGCGCCCACGGAATCGTTGCGGCCCATGCCTTCGTACACAAAGTCGCCGTTATCCACTCCTTCAATGTAACTGGATGTCAAGCTGTCATAGCGCACATCGCCCGTACCCGGCGCAACCGCCTTGTAGACGGCTGTATAAATCTGTTCTTCGGTCAAGCCCAATTTATACGCCACATTGCCCTGCCAGCCCAGTTCTTCGCCACCAAAGCGAGAATTCAAATTGGCGAGCCAGCTATTTTCGCTTTCCGAAGAATCAGTGCGCATGCGTTCGTATTGCAGCAAGTGCGCCAAGGTAAAGTAGCGGCTATTGTAATTTGCCTCTTGCACCCAGGTGGCAGCCCACAAGGAATCAGCCCATTCATCGCCATAGGTATCGCCACGGCGCTTGGCCATTCGCCCGCTTACGCTTTCACGTATCTCGCCGCGGTCAAAATAAATTCCTAAGCCGCTCGAAGACTTGCCGTAAACCACCTCGTCTTCCACTTCGTCCAAATTGATTTTCGTAAAACGCAAGTCGCCGGCACCAAACGGACGAACCATTCCCTGCAAGAATTCGGCATTCGCCGTTCCTTGATAGCGTTCCATTTCGCGTTCTTGCAAACTCGCCACACGAATCAAAGCGAGTTCTCCCAAGGCATTCCGGTTGCGGTGCTGCACGCCTAACTGCACACGCGAAGAATTCCAGTCTTCTCCGGCATTACGGCGGTAACCCCACTGCGCAGACCCGTACCATTCTTTTGCAAACCGCGCACGCATCGAGAATTCATCGTGCAACAAGTCGTCATCCAGGAAAGCGGAATCACTATACGCCAAGTCCCAGCTATCGCGCAGGCCGTAAAGGTTCCAGTCCAAATCAGCCCCCGGATGTTTCAGAATATCAAAGCCCTGATGCACGCGGTTTCCGTACACCGACATCGCAATCGGGAAATGCACCAAGTCGCGGGTAGAATCACTCGATACATACCAACGGAAGGCTTTGCCCTCGTTTCCGCCAACATGCTTTGAAACGATGTTTGTGTCAGTGCGGTTCATCGCCATTTCAAAGTCGGCATAGAACTGTCTATTCTGTTGCACACGAATGCGGGCGTTCATGCGTTCCGTCCTGTCGGGCCTGTTCAAAGGGGGCAACGTATCATCACGCACAAAATCGTCACCGCGGTCTGCCTTAAGCATTGCATAATCTTCATCGGTCCACACGCCGCGCTTTAAGCGGTCTACATCGTTTTCGAGTCTAAAGCCCGACACATCCAAATACAGGTTCGGGTGTCTGTAGTTTGCCGCAGCGCCCTTGAGCATGTAGATATTGTCATTTTCGTAAGCGTCGTACTCCACGCGGATTTCGTCATCGAAACTCGGCAACACCGAGCCCTTGAAATCGAGCATGCCGCCCGCGTAATTCACCAGGTAATCCTTACCGCGCGTGAGTTTAACGCCATTCAGCCACACGGTTTCGGACTGCGGCACCACCGCAACAAAACTGCCGGAGCCGTCCAGCGAATAGCCCAATTGTTGGCCACTTACACCGTTAAACGTCCGCATAAAATGTTTCACTTCGTCAGTACCGATAACGCCACGCACCTGCGTGTATCCGCCACCAAAGTCGCCGCGCACTCCACCCATGGCGCCAAGAGACGCTCGCGAAATTCCGGTGAAACCCATCGAAGAATCCACCCAGGTCAAATCGCCCAAGTGCAAAAAGTAATGCGGTGATTCCACGCGAAAATAAATCTGGTCCACCTCGCGGAGAGTCGCCGTCGTCTGGTCGCCCGCACGACGCCCCACATCAGAAAGCAAAGCGTCAATATACACACTGTCGGTCAAGCGCCCCGTAATCGAAAGGCGCAATTCCTGATCCACTTGCGTACCGCCATCGCCAACAGTCACTTGGACCATTTTGTAGCCGTGCGTTTCAAGGGAATCCTTGCGGGCCGAAGTATCCGCATTTTGAGCATAAGAATTTCCGCGGACAAGTAAGGCCGGATCCCATACCGGCAAAGAATCCGTATCCATACCCCATGCGAGTACAGAAAACAGAAAGAGTCCCAACCAGAACTGCCGGGACATGGGGCTTACCTTTCGTTAGGTTCTACGATAAACTGGCGGGTTGCAAGCAGCTTGCGCCCGGCCACCAGGTCCACACTCCACTCGCCCGGTTTCAAAAGATTCGGAACAATGGTCGTGAGACATACATCCTGCGACATATCGCAGGCAAGCTTTTGCACCGTATCGGCTCCGTTAAACCAAATATGCATTAGGGAGTCGTCCCCGAGTTGCAACGCCGACGAGACCGTGGAGTAGTAGTAAAGACGCATGCCCTCTTCGAACACGCTATCGACACCGAACGGAGAGCCATTCACAATATGGCTACAGACAACGCTTTGCGCCATGGAAAGTTCCGTATCGGCAGAATTCCAAATGGTTTCGGCGCCGTGCAAGGCAACCACAATTCGGTGAATCAAAAATCCAAGAAAGACCACCATCACGACAATCGTCGTTTTCCGCAAATTGCGAAGCGGAGGAAGTTTTGTCACAAGGCAGTCCTAGATCAAAAGTTTAACGAACCAGGCGGCTTGTATTCTGCGTAAAGGCAGGAACAGCATCGACCAGTTTTTCGACCAACAGGCGGTTAAAGTCTTCGATACGGTTCGGAAGCTTGGAACCCGGGAAAATCTGCACCAACAAGAGCGCCTGGTCTACAGGAGCAATGTAAATGGAACGGGATTCACCGCTGAAAGAAACAGCCTGGAAGTTTTCGCCACCGAGCATCATGCCCACCTGGCGGGCAGAGTCGAAAGACGCCGTGCTAAGCACGGCAAGCGGAGTTGCATCGATTCCCAAAGAACCGACTTCTGCAATAATGGATCCGTCACGATGGCAAAGAACAATATATTCAGCTTTGACGCTCGCCTGGTATGCAGTCATTAAACGCTGGACCTTGGCGGCATCATCGGAATAAATGGTAAAATCGCTCATTATGCACCCTCGTTAAATTACTTCTTCTTAGGTACGTACGGACGCAATTCAATTTCGTCATCGGCATCGGCAGCGGGCTTAGCGACATCGCGACCGAAGGTCGGCATACGAGGTACTGCAGTTGCTGCACGCGGGCGACCGAACGGCGACGACGTAGCCCCCTTTTGGAACAGACCGGCGCCGGCAGTCGAAGGCTGGGCAGGAGCTGCAGAAGGCGGTCTTGCCGCAAACGAAGGCATGCGGAACGGGGATGCCGGCTGTGCAGGGGCGGCAGGCTGGGCAGCATGCGGAGCCGGAGCAGCGGGCTGAGTTGCCTGGACCGAAACACCTTCCTTGGTGAGCGACACATCGTGAACGCCGGTATTACCGACATTGGCAGCCGCCTGACGGAGGAATCCCTGCTTAACGTTAAACTTTTCAATCACGAGCATGGCAATCGTCTTAAGCGTCGTCACGACACCCTTACCATTGTGGGCGGTAGCCGGGAAGAAAGGCACATTGCGCGGATTAAGTTCGGCATTCAGTTCGTCAAGCGTGAACACATTGTCCATATCGCGCTTGTTGTACTGAAGCACAAAAGGCATATCGTCCAGATCCATGCCATAGTCTTGCAAGTTCTGGCGCAGGTTCTGCAAACTTTCCAGGTTTTCGGCCTGACGGGACCTCTGGGAGTCCGCCACAAAAACAATGCCGTCTACACCACGAAGCACAAGCTTACGGGTACTATTATAATAGACCTGACCAGGAACAGTATAAAGCTGGAACCTTGTTTTGAACCCCTTGATATCCCCCAAGTTCAGCGGCAAAAAGTCAAAAAAGAGCGTACGGTCACCTTCAGTCGCGAGGGACACCATGTCGGTACGCTTGTCCTGAGGCATCTTCTGGTGGATCACCTGCAAATTGGTGGTCTTACCGCTAAGGCCCGGTCCGTAGTAAACGACTTTACAACTAATTTCTCGTGTAGCAAAGTTTATCGAAGACATTACACATCCTTGATATATCTACTTCAAATCTAATAAAAAAAATAATTTCGTAGACCACAAAATATGCTTTTTTAGCATTCTAATCAGGAATATCGGTCAAACAGGACCTTGGGGGCGATCCACGAAATGGACGACGCGCTGCGGAAACGGAATTGTAATTTTTTCTTCAACAAAGCGTTTCTTGATTTCAGCAGTATATTTCCAGCGCAAGTTGAAGTAGTCCTGGGTTCGGGTCCAGGCCCTGAAAGTCACGTTCACGGCGCTGTCTTCGAGGCCCGAAACAAAGAACTGGGGTTCAGGCTTGCGCATAAACAGGGGCTCGCCCGCCACCACGTCGCGCATGATATCGAGCGCCTTTTCCGGAGAATCTCCATAGTCGATTCCCACCGTAATTTCGAGCCTGCGGAGCGGATTCTTGCTAAAGTTCACGATCGGCTGCCCCCACAAGGAGGTATTCGGCGAAGATACATAGAGACCGTCCAAAGTACGGAGCGTGGTATTAAAAAGGCCGATTCCCACGATGTTGCCCTTGATATTACCGCATTCGATGTAATCGCCGGCTTTAAACGGGCGCAAAAACAGCAGCAACAGACCCGAGGCTATGTTTGCCAGGGCATCTTTCAAGGCGAGACCCACCGCCAAGCTCGCCGCACCTACAAGAGCAACAATGCCTGCGGTATTCACGCCTAGCACGTGCAGCACTAACAACAAAGTAACAATGTAGATGCAGTATGAGAATAACGAATAGACCAGCGGTTTTGCCGAAGAATCGAGCCCCCGGTTTTCTGCATGGTTTATGACATGCTTCAAGAAAATCAAAAGAAGACGGGCCGCCACCAGGAGCAGCAACGCAATAAACAGGCGCTGAATCACGGAATGATCGAACACTCCGCCAAAACGAGTTTCTAGAAAAAGCCTAATCGAATCTATCATTATAGACAAATATAGAAAATTGAATATACACGAACAGCCGACACACATAGTGTATCGGCTTATTCAAATTCGCACTAAATCGACTTAACGATTAATTAGGCGAGACCGTTAATGACCTTAGCGGCCTTGGCCTTGTAGTTAGCGACGCGGTTAGCGCAGAAACCGGCACGACCCTTGGCAGCAGCCTTGTCGAGCATGCTGAACAGAGCCGGCATGGCCTTGAGGGCTTCTTCCTTAGAAGTTGCGCTACGGACAGCCTTGAGGGCGGTGCGGATAGCGGAACGGGTAGAACGGTTCATGGCATTGGCCTTTTCGGCCTGAAGCAGACGCTTTTTGCAAGATTTGTGTTGAGGCACCTTATTATCTCCGGGTGAAAACCTACTTAAAAATGTTGGTTCAAAGTTAGTAAATATTGGAAATTTTTCAAGGGGTGGGCAAAAATTTATATCTTTGGGCGCATGATTTCCTTTGTAAATTTAACTGCACAACGCGAAAAATATCGTTTTGAACTCGAAAAAGCCGAACGAGAGGTGTTGGACAGCGGTTGTTACATAGGAGGCCCCCAGGTACAGGCTCTCGAAAAGGAACTTTCGGAGTATCTGGGCGGAAAAATCCACACGATAACCTGCGCAAGCGGCACGGACGCCCTCACGATCGCCCTGATGGCCATGGATTTACGCCCTGGCGACGAGGTGATCGTCCCCGATTTTACCTTTATCGCCCCTGCAGAATGCGTCGCCCTTCTCGGCGGGACCCCCCAATTTGCCGACATTGACCAGGAAACGCTGCAAATTGCCCCCGAAAGCGTAAAAGAACTGATTGGGCCGCATACCAAGGGAATTATTGCGGTGAACCTATTCGGCCAGTGCGCCCCGTTCAAGGATCTGCGCGAAATCGCCACCGAACACAAGCTCTGGATTATCGAGGACTCTGCCCAGGCATTCGGTGCCCGCTCCAACCAAATGGCATGCACATTCGGAGATATTGCCATCACCAGTTTTTACCCGAGTAAGCCCTTGGGCTGTTACGGTGACGGCGGCGCCCTATTTACCGAAAACGAAGAATTCGCCCAAAAAATCCGCATAATCGCAAACCACGGGAGCGCCGGGCGTTACCGGCACGAAATCATCGGCATGAACAGCCGACTTGACGCACTGCAAGCGGCGGTCCTTAGAGTCAAGCTTAGGCACCTGGACGAAGAACTTGCGGTCAGGCGCCAAAACGCGGCCAAGTACGACGCCTACTTTACCGAATACAACAGCACCGCGGCTGCAAGCGAGAAGATTGTTCCTCAAAAAATCGAAACCGGATGCAAGTGCACCTACGCCCAGTATACGGTTTTGGCCGAGAACCGCGAAAGCTTTATTGAGAAATTGAAGGCCGCAGAAATTCCTTACTGCATCCACTACCCCGCCCCGCTGCAAGAGCAACCTTGCTTTAATATTCCCGTCACCTTATGCGGAATGATAACGACAGAAGAATGGTCCGCAAACCGGACGACCGGAGCAAAATGGGCCTCGGAGCACGCCATCAGCTTGCCCGTGTGCGCCTTCACCAATGTAGATGAAATTATTGAAAAGCTAAAGGCTCACCTGTAGCTTTAAAATCTGCTATTACAGCGCCTTCATTCGCTGCACCGCTTCTTTGAAAATCGCGGGCTCTTGCAGCAAACTGATGACCACCCAGCCGTCTTCGTCGAAATCGAAGAAGAACCCTGGCTGCACCAGCACATGTTTTTCGCCGAGCAGACGGAGCGTGAGTTCCTCGTCGTTTTCACCCAGGCGAACCACCGCATACCAGCCGCCGAGAACCTCGGGGCAGTACTTGGAGGGGAAGGCTTCGCGGAGCGTCTGCCAATTTTGCAGGAGACGTTCCTTGACGCGCGATTCGTAAGCGGCGGACTGCTTGAGGAGCGCGGAGCCGAGAGCCTGCGCCGGGGCGGACACACTCAGGTAGGCATCTTCTACAAATTCGAGGGCTGCGCGGATTTCTTCAAAGCGTTCGCGGGGCGCGTAAAAAGCCATCCAGCCGAGCTTGAGCTGCGGGGAACCTACGGCCTTGCTTAAGCCGTTCAGCCAGAAGATGGGGCACTTGGGTCCGTCTTCCGGGAGGTTGATGAAGTCGTTACCGCCCGCATCCCATAGATTATTTGATTTTTCCTCAATGGATTGCTTCCCCCCTTCGGGGGTCGCAATGACGTATTGCCAGGTACGCTTTACTTTATCCGTAAGCGCATAATCGCCGAAGACTTCGTCCACCACGAGAATCATGTCGTTTTCTTCGCAGAAACGGACCGCCGCATTCCATTCCTCGCGGGAGACGCAATGCCCGGTCGGATTATGCGGGCTGACCAGCAGCAGGATTTTCGCTTTCTCCGGAGCAGCTAACAAACTGTCAGAATCTAAAACAAAGCGGAAGGATATTTCTTTTTTCCTGTCACCTTTTTTCTTCTCCCGTTGCAATTTTAAAAAGTACGGCGCACATTCCAAGTGTTCGAGTTGCGCAAGCGTATCGAGCAGCGGGTAGCCGGGCATCGGCGTCAAAATCACGTCGCCCGGGTCGCAGAATGTCTTGAACAAAACAGAATATGCTTCGCTGGTGCTCGCCATAAGGATAATTTGACCAGCCGTAAAATTGCCCCCGCGTTCGCGGTAATACTCCACCACCGCTTCGCGGGCCGACTTCCACCCCGCCGCATCCGGATTCCAGCAACCAAAAGACTCGCGGCCTTCATCGACAGCGACATCCAGCTCCACCGGCAAACCCGCCTTCACAGGCGAAGAAACCGTCATGTCGATAAATGGGAGCCCGCCCTCGGCAGCATCCTTTTTCGCACTCGCCTTCGCACGCTCCAATTCGGCAAAGAACGGCGATGGCGAAAGATCTTTAGGCAAACGTGAAGAAAGCATTATTTTCTATGTCTATGCAAAATACCGGCGAGCACCACGGCAATAAAAATGCCCGCAGGGAGCACCACCGCAATCGTGAGGAGAATCAGCTTCTGAAAATCAGAGAGCCCCTTGAGCGAGGCCTTGAATTCCTTGAACTTCGCCTTCAGGCCGGGTTTTGCGGTTCCCTCGGCACCTTCAACGACAGCGCCTTCGGCCGGAGCTTCAGCCTGGTCTTCTAAACCGGCAAAGGCTTCCATTTTCGGGAGCATGGCCATCAGCTTGGACACCGATTCCTTCACAGGCCCGACATACTGGCTCGCTTTTTCGCGAACCTTGTCGTAGCGTTTCTTAAAAGGACGTTTCAGTTGTTCAAGCATCGGTCACCTCTAGGCATTTGTTCGTTTAAGGAACAAAGACCCTGTAACTTGTTCCCATGTACTTCAAAATATACATTCCTCGGTGGTCAAGCGCAATAGACAAATCTCTTCCCGTGGAAATTTCTCGCTTTACCAAATTACCCTGCACATCAAACAGAGCAACCGGTTCTGCAAAAGTCAAACCACTAAGATAGATTCGACCTCTTTCCACTGAATATTTCAACGACGCACTTGCCAAAGGCACCTGAACCGAAATCGTTCCCGACGAAGACCCCGGTTCCGCAGAACTTGACGAACTTTCTACCAGCGAGGAACTGGAACTTTTTTCTTTCAAGAGCCAGTCGGCATTTTCTACAAATGTGTATATGCTCGTATCACGAGAGAACACGTACTGCGGTCCAACATTCTGGGTCTTGTCACCATTTTTGAGGAGCCAGTTACCAATCTTCTTTCCCGTATTGGGGTCAGAAATGCTATCGCCCCAAACCGCAAGACCCTTGCAATCGGTATAGACCGTATCGAGCACAATATCATTCACATAGCGCACAATGCCGTATGTAGGTTTGCGACCATCAAGGGCAAGCACCGGGAAACGCCCGTTGTGGCACCAAATATTTCGGTTAGATACCGTCTGGTACTTCGTATTCAACATCCACGCAAATTGCGGAGACTCCATCAGGGACTCTTCAAGCCCAGTCGTATCGCCTGGAAAAGCTTTTTCCAGCATCACGGAATCATAATGATTGCCTACATGCTCTCCACCTAGGATTACATTGTAAAGCGGAGCCTTGTTCCCAACATCCGAGATTTTATAAAACACTGCGTACGAATTATAGACGCTACCCGAATCGGCTCCGACAAGGCCACCCGTATATACGCCAACATTGTTAGAAACATTGGATCTAAGAATAATCCATGAAGCGCGAACACCGCAATCCTCTACAACACCTTTATCAGACTGTCTCGCCACGATGCCACCCGCATAGGCTGCGGGGCTAATTTCAATACCAGCAGGATTCGTAAGATTTGCAGACAACCGAAGCGCTTTGGAGTCATCGATAGAACCATAGTAGGATTTAGAAATCTTTCCCAAATTATAGGCTGCAATGCCGCCAATCGCCACGCCACCGTCACCGGCACGTCCCAGAGAGCCCGTATATTCCGCCCACTCTACAAGACCACGATTTTCGCCGACAATGCCCGCAACAAGTCCAGTAACAGTCTCCATATCGCCGACCATCTTGACATGGTCAAGCGTTCCCTTGTTAAAGCCACAAATGCCTCCCAGCACCAAAGGAGAATCATCCTTCAGGTCGCCTTCAACACGAGATTCCGAAACGGTTCCTTCGTTTGCACCCACGACGCCCCCCATGAACAACGAAATCATCGAACCATGAGGGGGCACAATCAAATCTTTCACGTAAGCATGAGTCACCGAACCACGATTGTGTCCAACAACTCCGCCCACATATAAATACATCGTATAAGCATTCACCATTATCGAGGCTGCCGTAGTAGCGGACTTCACAATTTCCGTAGAATAGGTTCCTTTCGCTACGGCCTCACAATCAATCACACGGACACTATCGACAAGGCCTCGGTTTTCCCCAACCACGTTCCCGACAAAAGGATAGAAAAGCGGCATATTCGCGATTTCATCAAAAGAGTAGACCGTATCAGAGCCAAGGTGTTCCACCTGAAGGACACTCTTTTCTAGCGTGAAATTTTTGACGACGCCGTTTTCGCCGACAAACCTGAAGAACCCGTTAAAGACGGAGTCCACATTTTCTTGCGAATACTCGGAATGCGCCCCAAAAATCGTCTTGCCCGCGCCATCGAAGATACCTTCGAACGCAAGAGAATCAGACGGACCGATAGGATTCCAATAATTGGTATCGCCCGACACCGAATCCCAAAGGACGATATCGTTTTTCAGGACAGCATTAATTGCGGTTTTGCCCGAAGCGACCTGTTTCGAGAACCAGGCCAGTTCCTTAGCCGAAGAAATCTCGTAATAAGATTTCCCGCCTAAAGAAACTTCTGCCGGTTGAGCGGCAAAATCAGTCCACTCTGCAGCAAAGACCCCCACGGCTACCGCCATAATAGATAGTATTACTCGTAGCACAAATCCTCCTTCTTTCATTGCCCTAGAGTTTTTAAAGACTGCTACAGCTTTTTATACAGCAGGTTCACGCCGCCGAAGAGGGCGCGCATGTTTGCCTTGAGCGTATCGCTAGACACACCGCGGCCTTCGACTTCGACGTTGTTCGCCTTCAGCACAATGCGACTGAGGCCTCGGCCCGCCCACATTTTGTCCTTTTCAGGCACCACGAGCTGACGGTATTTGACGAGTTCCACCGGCATGCCGATTTCACGCATGAGCATGAGGGCCGCCTCGATCGGGCCCTCGGCCGTCACGGACTTCACCAAAGATTCGCCATCCTTCTTGAAGTGGAAGATAAAGCGGTTCTCGTCGGGAATGACCTCGATGTTGTTGAACACCAGACGGCCGTTCACATTCACGAAATGTTCGCGGAACACATCCAGCACGCGTTCGGCAGACAGTTCGCCTTCTTTTTCGCTGCAAGCCTTCAGAATCGGCTGCAGTTCGGCGGCTTCGGCGAGCGACATCTTGTAGCCGAACTTCGTGATGATTTCGTACACGGCGGTACGGCCACTCTGGCTTGTAAAGCTGAGCGAATCGTTCTGGTGACGACCGATGATGGAGTAGTCGATCGGGCGGTAGGCGCCCTTCTTCATGTCCTTCGTCTTGGAGGCGCCATCCTGGTGGATGCCGCTACGGTGCACAATCGCTTCGGCACCGATCAGCGGGGCGCGGCTGTAAATACTGATACCCGACCACTGGGAAATCAGGATGGCCGTTTCATAGATGCGTTCCATGTGCAGGCCGGTCTGTACGCCGGAGTTGTGCAGCGCGACCGCGACTTCGTAGAAGTTCGTGTTACCGCAACGTTCACCCAGGCCGTTCAGCGCGACTTCCAGCTGGGTCGCACCCACGAAGAAACTTTCGACGGTCGCAGCCGTTGCCATACCCAAGTCGTTGTGGCAGTGCACCGAAATCGTAATATCCTTCGGCAGGGCTTCGTACACCTGCTTGATTTGATTCACGTACAGGAACGGGCGGTAGCGTTCCACCGTGTTCGGCAGGTTGATGGTCGTCGCACCCGCTTCGACCACGGCCTTCAGCACGTCAATCACGAAATCCATATTTTCGAGGCAGTCGCCAAAATGTTCGGCGCTGAATTCCACGTCGCCCTTGCTACCCACGAGCGATTTTGCAAACTTCACGCAATGCACCGCCTTTTCCTTCACCTGTTCCGGCGTCATGTGCAGCACATGTTCCATCGAGAGCGGGCTTGTAGCCAGGAACGTATGAATACGCGGATGCGGAGCGTACTGCACCGCTTCCCAGCAGCGCTGGATATCGCTTTCCACGCAGCGGGCCAGGCCCGACACCACGATGCGCTTTGCGACTTCGTCGCCTTCTTCGGCCATCTTGGCAGTCAGCTGGGCAAGTTCCTTACACGATTCGAAATCCATCTCGCTCGAAGCCGGGAAACCGACTTCGGCGCCCTGCACGCCGAGTTTGAGCAACTGAAGATAAACATCCTTCTTTTGCGCATTGTTCCAGGGCTTCGGAAGCGCCTGGTTGCCGTCGCGCAGTGTTACGTCATAAAAGAAGGGTTGTCTTGCATTCGTATTTTCGCTCATTTTTTCCTTATCTCCTTGCCTGTCCAACAAGGCTCAAGTTCGTTTTTACGTCCAAAAAATAGAAATTTGACTTAAAAAAAGAACCCGCATCCTCATTGGAGCGGGCCTTATGGTTTAAATCCTTGGGTTAAAACTCTAAAATCGTCTTGAACCTATGCTTAAAAACCGGCGTTCGCTCCGAGAGCACGTCCTAGTAGGTTAATAAGTCGTAGATCCAGAATCATGTTCATATGCAGAAAGGTAATAAAAGTAGGGATTTTTGGCAAGAGCCCTGTCCCCTTGTTTTTTTTCAAGAAACTTAGCTCCAAAGCCCCTGTTTACTCCAATTTTCAGGAAAACCCATTGCCTTCAATTTTGATAGAGGTTGCTTTGAAAGTAATACTTGCAATTGTTCTTTGATAGATGAATTCGAAACAATGCTCTGCTCAAGATACAGAATCGTTGAAAGCTGCGCATAAAGTTTCATGGGCTTGGCCATTTCAGCATCAATCCAAGCAAGAGACAAACGCCTTGGTAGTTGAGGCATGAGTGGAAAACGTCTATTCCATATACGCGCATGATGCGCACAACAATTGCGTAAAACAGTAATACTGCGGATCCAACTTTCCAAATATTTATATTGAGGCAAACCAAAACTTTTAGCAACGGACTTTTTCACGGAAACATCCATCATGTTGCAAAATAATTTGGACAATGTTCCGAAAGAAGCCACTTCCAAGGTTTTCCATACAGGAGGCATTGACGGACTGTCATATTTTTTAAAGTGTTCCAATAAAAAATCTTCTTTAGAACGTCCTACTTCATTTTGAAGACTTGAGAAGCACTTGTTAAATATTTCTGCATCTGAGAATAGGGACGCGTCCATAAACCAGAACGCACCATGCTTCATTGAAAAGTAGTGAATAATCCTAGTGCGGAGAGCAATTTCAACATCTTGAATAGCCGCGAAAATGATACCGCGCAGTTCGCGATCAAAGACGTATAAGGATAGCACGTCATTTAACGAGGTTCCCTTTTCCAAATCATGCGTGTCTGAGTCAACTTCAAAAGGTTTCCAATAAGACGCCAATCGAAAATAGCTGATATTTGAAAACTGCAGTCGTGCAAAGGATTCGCTATCAATAACTAATCCCCGGCTAGTCAAAATTGATATTTGTTCAGGAATGTCGATGGGCCGTTTAGAGTATTCCATACTTACTCCACGGCATAAAAAACGAAGTCCCACCGTGGTACGCATTGTTAAGAGGCGAGGTGGGAACTGTTGCCAATAAATCTAGCCAAACATAAAACATTTGTCAAGAGCCTCTGCTGCTTTGTTGTCCCTATTTTCTCCCAAAACTACATTCTTGAAAGAAGCCTTAGAAGCAATAAAGCTGTTTGCCGTTCATTTTGCAATCTATTGTTTGCAAAAAGCTCAATTTTTTACAAAGGCAAGGTTCATTTTGTGGGCGTTCCCCGACTCGCCGGGTCGGGTGCTGCTCGCCGAGCACACTCGGCTCATCGAGCCGCTACGCGTCTCGCCACAAAGGTGCGACGCCCCCTAACGCAAAAGGGCGGGCTAAAAGTCCGCCCAAATTTTCCAAGAAATTACTTCATCCAATTTTCTTCAAGAAATTCTACGAAAATTTGATTAGATTTCTTTCCGCCAATTACCGGTTTGTGCCAACCACCTCGTGACGGATGCTTAGTCCAAATGGATTTTATGTTCATTCTTTTAGCAACATCTTCAAATTTTTGAGACGGTCTGGCTCACGCAAGCACAGATGGCGGAATTGTTCGGCAAAGTCCCCCAGAACATCACAATTCACATCAAAAACATATATAAAGAAGGCGAATTAGACAAAGGCTCAACTTGTAAGGAATATTTACAAGTTGCCCATGAAGGAAGCCGAAATGTAACAAGATTACTAAAGTTCTATAACCTTGACGTAATCATTTCTGTCGGTTATCGAGTCATACAAAAGCGCACGGACACATACGTATCCGCGCGCCTCTCCACACAAAGTTCTCGCCGTCCCGAACACCTCAGAAAATGCGGCAAGAACTATGCGACTCTTAGATCCTTCTCCCCACAAGGGGGATCATGCTCACATAAGCGCTAAAGCGCTAAGTGATCAAAGAGACTTCGCCCTTATGGGCTCCGCTCAGGATGACACTCTACCGTTTCACAATTTTCTGCTGGTAGACCTTGCCGCCCGCCACTAGACGCACCAGGTAAACACCAGGCTTAAGGCTGGACAAATCCACACTGGACTGCGACACCGCCTCGGTCGACATCTTTACGATGTGACCATTCACATCGAAAATGTTCAGGCGGCGCACATCCGCATTGATTTCAAGACGGCTTTCGCTAGCAATGTAGCGCATCGGAGAAGCAACCTGCATCTTAATGGCAATCGCCTGGGATTGTTCGCTCGAAGAACTTTCCACTTCTTCCTGAGAGCTGGAGGACTTTGCCTCGGAACTAGACGAAACCTCTTCGGAGCTAGAGGACTTGGCTTCGGAACTTGAAGACTTCGCCTCAGAGCTGGAAGACTGCTCCGACGAGCTCGATTCCACGGAACTGCTGGATACCGGCGCCACAGAACTGGAGCTTGCATATTCCATGACTTCGCCGTTGCTCCCCTTGTAAGCCATCAGAGCATCTTTCAACTTCTGGTTCACTTCGTAGGCGGCATCATCCACCGAGTTGTCAAAGGTCCACTTGAAATCACCTCCCTGCACGCGGCCTGCATAGGCACGCACATTCGCCATGGCCTGCGCCGGAGAATCCGCCGTGTAGCTGTACATCACGGAATTGTCGGTATCGAAGTTGTTGTAGGTATTCGCACCGGCATAAGACTTGACCGTATTCGGAACCTTGTCGTTGCGGCTAGAAACCACGTAAGCGTCAAAGTCGGCCTTGGTATCGATGGAGCCAGCAGCCGTTTCAGAGCCCTTGAGCACATACTTGCTTGCACCATACGGAATGAACGTGTAAGAACCTTCCATGTGGTTGTTATAAGCCTTGATAGAGCCGCCATCTTCGCTGCTGAATGTCGGATTGTTCTTGGTATCGCGAGTGGTGCCGCCAGCATACACGTCGCTTCCCTGCATAGATGTCATCATCGGGTACTTGCAATTACGGAAGTAGTTCGCTTCCATAAACACGGAAGAGCCCTTCGTAGAACCGGCGCCGTATTTGGCCACGCCATCGTAGTAGTTATTGTACACATGGGCGCTGTAGAAGCGCACGCGCGGATGGCGACTGTCGGAATGGTCGTACCAGTTGTGGTGATAAGTAATGTAGAGACCGTCGGTCGTGCCTTCGGAAAGTCCGAGCAAATTGGACTTGCCGTTATCCCAGAAATGGTTGTAGCTGAAGGTCACGTAGGTTGATTTTTTGCAATCCAAGGCACCGTCGCCCTTGACTTGGTCCTTGTCGCTACCCGCATGACCGTAGAAAAAGTCGCAGTTGTGCACCCAAACGTACTGGTTGTCCTGCTGCAAGCCGATGTTGTCGCCTTCGTCGGAATTCACGTTCATGATACCGAGGTTACGGATTTCGACATCGAAAGCGTTCTTGACACGGATGCCCCAGCCGTTCGCCGTGGCGTCGTTACCGATTCCTTCAATCGTCATGGACATACCTTCTTTTTTGCCCATGTCAACCAAGATATCGCCTTTGTCGGTTACTTCGGGGTCAGTCACGTTACCAATCAGGCGGAAATCCAGCGGACGCGTGTCGTAGCCTTTCTTGTAAGCAGTCAAGATATTCTGCCAGCCGACGCATTCCGTTACAGCACCCTTGCTGCTAGTCACTACATCGAGCTTGACCGTATTCTTGGTCGATTCCGTAATGTAGAGAACAACAGCTCCACTCTTGAGCGTACCGTCGGCCTTGTAGGCGCCGGGAACGTGATTGTTGCTGAACGCGAAACCCGCACGATCATGAGCCTTGACCGTAAGCGACTTCGAAGTTGTCGAAGCGCCTTCCTTGCCGCCCTTGACCGAAGCCACCTTGAGCGTGTAGCTACCAGCCTTGAGCCCGACCACATCGACGCGGTACTTGGAACCGTACTTGCGAATGAGCTGACCGTCCACCTTGACGTTGCTTGCGCCGGCGCCCGTATAATAGACATTGTAGCTGTCCGAACCATCGGAAGCCCATTCGGCAAAAGCAGATTCAAGCCAGCCTTCGGCCTTGTTGATCGACACCTGGGCATAAGCCCCGGCAAATCCGAGAAGCGCCACACCGAGCGCCACTCTAGAAACCATTTTGGAACCTGTCGAAACCATATTCATCCATCCCTTTTGGAAATGTTCTCAAATTTCTTCTCAAAATATACACTCAAAGCCCAACAAAAGCAATACAAAATTCAATATTTATTTGATATTTTTAAAGATTTTACAATTTAGAATGTTCTCAAAAATATAAAAGTCCTTAATTTTTTGACAATACAAGCGATCTACAGACTTTTTCGATCTGAAAAAGAAAACTTGACTGTCACACTGATTCGAAATGCCTAACGGCATTTTTATCTCTTTTGGGTTATCATAACAGGAATCACGTTAGTGATTCCCAATCCGTGTGACAATTGGGGTTTTAGGGCGAAGCCCCTAGGCGAGGGAGTGGAGAGCAACGTAGTGCGAACCAGGGGGAAACCTCCCCCTCACTCATTTTAAAGAGTTTTTCGCGAAATTTTGCACTTTTTAGGCCAAAATCTTCATATATTGAAGGTATGAAGTTGTTTGAGCGTATTTTTTCAATCCTTACGGTGCTTGCAGCATTCTGTTTTGCCGACACCACATCAATCACTCCGGTCGATTCTACAAAGACGGCAACCGACTCGGTCATCACCCAAGAAACTAAAAAGCATGCGGTTTGGATCAAGCTCGAAGGCGACGTAGAACCGTCCATGTTTGAATTTTGCGCACGCGCCATCGACAACGCTCTCCAGGAAAATCCGGACTACATCGTCTTTGAAATCAACACCTTCGGTGGCCGTCTCGATGCCGCCTTTGACATTGTCGATACCATCATGGCCGTCAAGGGCCCGACCACCATCGCGCTCGTGAAAAAGAAGGCTATTAGTGCAGGTAGCCTTATCGCGCTCGCCTGCCAAAAACTCTACATGCTCGAAGCCACCACGATCGGCGACTGCGCCCCCATCGTGCAGGGCGGCGACGGCACTCCGCAAATCGTCGGCGAAAAAATCCAGTCGCCCTTGCGCGCCAAATTCAGGAACCTTGCCCAGCGCAACGGCTACCCGGAGCTGCTAAGTTCTTCTTTCGTGACGCCGGAACTTGAAGTCCTTGAACTCACCGCAAAACTCGACAAGGGCAAAAAGACCGAACGCGACACCATGCTCATTATCGAGGGCGAGAAGTACTCCGTTTTGGACAGCGCCGCCAAGGCCTTCTGGGGCGCACCCAAGATCTTGGTGAAGGAAGGCGAACTCCTGACCATGACCGACAAGGAAGCGCAGGAACTCGGATTTTCGCAGGGCACCTTCAAGAGCCGCGACGAATTCGAGACCGCACTCGCCATCGAAAGCCGTAGCGAAGTCGAGACCACCTTGGGCGAAGATATCGCCTCGGCCATCGCGGCTATCGCGGGAATCCTTTTGATTCTCGGTTTCGGCGCGCTCTACATCGAATTCAAGACGCCGGGATTCGGCCTGTTCGGCATCATCGGCATCATCCTCATCGGCATCGTGTTCCTCGGGCAGTTCGCACCGCAGCTCGACGGCTACATCCCGGCCATCCTGCTCGTCGCGGGCGTAGCGCTGTTCCTGGTTGAAATCTTCGTGATGCCCGGAACGTTCCTGTTCGGCGTAGGCGGCATCGCGTGCATGATCTTGGCACTTGCGCTGTCGTACTCCCCCGCCGACATTCCCGATTACGTTCCCGAAGCTGTCGAAGAATCCTTTGACGCCACCCCCTGGCTGTTCGGATTACTTTACATGCTAACCTGCGCGGCGATAGCGCTCGTGTTCCCCATTGCCGCAAGCAAGTACCTGATTCCGCTACTCCCCGAAGGCTGGACTCCTATGCTCAAGACCGACCTTGAAACCGCAGCCTCGCCTACCGAAGCCGTGCAAGAAGTTTCTGTCGGCGACGAAGGTATCGCAAAGACATTCTTACGTCCGGTCGGCCAGGCCCTTATTAACGGAAAACTTTTTGACGTGCAGACCCACGGCGAAATCATCGAAGCCAGCACCCGCATCAAGGTGACCGCCGTACAAGAAGGCCACATCTGGGTGACGGTTGCTAAAGCTGAAATGGAAGGCTAGTTTCGTCAATCCTTCACGCAGCGGACTGACGCCCCGTATTTTTTCCGGGTTTTCGAAAAACGGACAAATTTGTAAATAGTGAATTCAGCAACCATCGCCGCGTCTTTCTCCGATTCATTTGACAGCCAAATTTGGGCGTTATTGCGGGCAGTTCGAACCGATTCAAAGAACCATTCCTTGGTATAATCTTGACGCCAATCTGCAATATTCGAAGGCAAAACCGTAAAACCATAATAATCAAATCCACCTCCGCGGGACACCCAATCCCGGGAAGATTTCAATAAAGGCCCACAATTATTTTGACCATCCTCAACACAGTTCAGTTCCGAGAACAATGCGTTCCATTCGGTCGTATCCGGCAAATGCCAACCTTCCGGACAGACTCCACGAATAGTCCCCTTCGGGTTGCATAATTCACTAAAGCCGCATCCCTTGCCTCCGTCACTAAAGATTCCCGCCGAATCCATCGCCGCAGGCCACGTGTAATAGCGGCCATAAGAAGAATCGCAGTTTCCCAAGCTATCGGTGAGGCAAACAGAACCATATATCGATACGGAATCTTCCACCTGGTAGTCGTAATTCAAGTTTTCCGCCATCCAGGTCTTGTCGCCAATTTTTAAGGTCTTGTAAACTTGCCCATCACGAGCATCCGTCATCGACCCTTCCTCCACCTCGGAAGGCAAGATTCCCGGAATATACCTGCTCGGATCATCAATATGAGTGTACCCCTTTATGCAACGAATGTACAACTTATCTGCGGCGCCCTGATAAACGGCATCGCTATAGAAACTAAAATACCTTCCGTTTAGATGAGAGCCGACGCTCCAAAAACCAACATGAGTATGATTGTTACTGCCGCTCAAATCGGGAGAAGGCCTCGCAGAAAAACCATACTCATCGGAACCATTGCCGTCGTAAAACCACCCCGTTAGCGATTTTAATTTTTTGCCAGCAACATCTGCACCCCCTACGGCATCAAGCAAGGTATCCCAATCACTGTCACCCGGCAAGCGCCAACCTTCAGGACAAATTCCACGGACCTGTTCGTTTGGCTTACACACTAACCCATTACAGTCCAAACCGTCATCACTAAAGACTCCAGCTGAATCCATCGCGGCGCCAAACGGGTACAAGCGCCCATACAAATCACAAGTTTTAAAGCCGTCAGGAAAAACATAATCGTTGCCGTAATAGATGGGACATAAACCTTCTTCCTTAAGAAGCGAATCTACCGCATAGATATAGTTCAGGTTCTCCGCCATCCATGTTTGATTACCGATCTTCACGGTCTTGTAAACCTGACCGTCACGTTCATCGGTCATTTCTCCATACTCGACTTTCGGATTGAAAAAATCTTTCTTGTCTGCTTTATCCCATAAAGCGAGATTTTCGGTATTCAGCAAAGATTTCTCGTAAGGACCACTCCCGTCCTTCAGGCATCGCACGGGAACACCCCTAGTAACTTCATTGAAATAGCCCATAAACCAACCCATAACAGAGGTTTCGTTATTGTAATAATAAGCTCCAGCTCGATAATTAAACGCTATGCAACTCCGTTCACCCGTATTTTCGTTATCATAGTAATCAGAAGTCAAAAAGAAGACCTGGGAACAATTCCGTTTACTCATCGGCATCGCCGAGAAACCAAAAGCATCCACCCCTTGTTTTCCATCTGCCCAACCGAACCTTGATTTCAGCATCGCAGCATCAACTTTGTCATCTTTACCAACTGATCTGAGGAGTACATTCCACTCAGCAACACTAGGGAGATGCCAACCATCTGGACACGAACCTGACATTGTATACCACCTTCCATAAATTTTGCAGTTACTTTCTAGGCTATCTGGGCACATGGAACGATCAGCAGCATAATTCAAGTTTTCCGCCATCCAAGTTTGATTGCCGATCTGCACAGTCTTGTAAACTTGGCCGTCGCGTTCATCGGTCATTTCACCATAGTCAATATCAGGGTTCAGGAACTGCGACTTGGAGGTTACCTCGGGACATTTTACTTCAGCGAACATAGACGAATCAGACGGATCTTTTGAACCATCTTTGTCCTTATCCGAGTCGTTCTCCTTCTGTGGAGCATCATTCGCTGCAACGCTGCTTGAGCCTCCGTCTTCGAGACAGGCGTTCAGGCATAAACAGGCAAAAGCCATGAAAGCACAAAACGCAACTATTCTGAAAAAAAGTCTATACATGACCAGGTTCCTCCCTTGTCCAAATATTCTTATATCAAAGATAAATCTTTTCTTTACTCAAATTATGTATATTACGAAAAGAAAACAAAAAAATGGAGATAAACAATGGATACTCTTCTTATCGTTGGAATCATCATCGCGGCGATTGCCGTCATCGTTTTGCTCGCCTTTATTGGCAAGTTCTTCAGCCTGTGGCTGCAGGCCTTGTTCTCCAAGGCAAACGTGAGCATTTTCCAGCTTATCGGTATGCGCCTGCGTAAGGTGCCGCCGCAGGTGATCGTGGAAGCCCGAATTCTCAGCTGCAAGGCGGGGCTCCCGGTCGACACGAACCTGCTCGAAGCCCACTACCTCAGCCGCGGTAACGTGCTCCGCGTGATTCAGGCCTTGATTGCCGCCAACAAGGCAAACATCAAGCTCGACTTTAAAGAAGCCGCCGCTATCGACCTTGCCGGCCGTAACGTGCTCGAAGCCGTGCAGATGTCCGTGAACCCGAAGGTGATTGAAACGCCGAAGGTTTCCGCCGTGGCTCTCGACGGTATTCAGTTGCATGCCGTGACCCGCATTACCGTGCGCGCCAGCATCCAGAAGTTGGTGGGTGGCGCTGGCGAAGACACCGTGGTCGCCCGCGTGGGCGAAGGCATCGTGAGTTCCATCGGTTCCGCAAAGAGCCACAAGGACGTGCTCGAAAATCCGAACATGATTTCCAAGAAGGTGTTGGCCTCTGGCCTTGATGCCGGTACCGCCTTCGAAATTCTTTCGATTGACATCGCCGACGTGGATGTGGGCCAAAACATTGGCGCCATCCTCGAAACCGACCGAGCCGAGGCCGACAAGAAGATTGCACAGGCCAAGGCCGAAGAACGCCGCGCCATGGCATACGCCGCCGAACAGGAAATGAAGGCCAAGGTCATGGAAATGAAGGCAAAACTTGTGGAAGCCGAAGCCCAGATCCCGATGGCCATGGCATCTGCCCTTCGCGACGGCAAGCTCGGCGTGATGGACTATTACAACCTCAAGAATATCGAAGCCGACACGCAAATGCGTAAAGAAATCGGAGCTGGCGGCGAAGCCGCCAAGTAATGAGTTTTGAGTAATGAGTTTTGAGTCTTGGGGTAATCGTGCAAGATTTTCAGTCTCTTGAAATTTGGAAAAAAAGTCATTCATTGGTTTTGTCTATTTACAAAATTACAGAGAATGACTTCCCCAAAAACGAACTATTCGCCCTGACTTCGCAAATAAGAAGATCAGCATCATCAATTCCAACAAATATTGCAGAAGGTTGCGGGAGACAAACAAATAAAGATTTTGCACATTTTATCCAAATGGCTATAGGCTCATCATCTGAAGTTGAGTATCAACTCATATTAGCAAAAGACCTGAAATATATAAATGAAAAAACTTGGAAATCACTAAGCAAAAATATCACTGAAATCAGAAAAATGATGCACTCTTTCAAAAACAAACTCACAACTGACAACTCATAACTGACAACTATTATGGAAGGACTACTCATTCTCATAGGGATATGGGTTCTCGATATCGTCATTAAGAAGGTCGCGGCCAACCGAAGGGAGCAACAGCAACGCGAACAACAAGTGCCGCCGCAATACCCAAACGATGACGATGAATTGGACGAATCCGAAGAACAGGCGCAAGGGTACCACCCTCCGCGCTCGTTACAGGATTTGATCCGTCAGTTCGAAAATGCCCAGCGTGAGGCGACGCAAGGCAACATCGAGCCCCCCACTCCCCCCGTGCAGCGCAAGCACCCAGAGCAGTTGACGCTCCGCGACATAGCCGAGGTCGTGATTGAAGTCGATGAAGTCAATCTGGAATTCTTGATGGAAGAATTCGACGTTGACGAAAACACCGCCGCCGAGATGCTGATGGACCTACAGGCCCACCGCATCGTAGGCCACGACATGGGCGAAGGCGACTGCGACGTTTTAGTGCACGATCTGGAAGAACTGGACAACCTGCTCAGTCACGAAAAAATCGCCGAGCAAGAAAGAAAAGAATCCCTTAAAAAGGCCGACGATCGTGAAACCGACGAAGAAGATAGCGCCCGACAGCGCGAATTGGATCGCCAACGTGAATTGAACGCCCTGGAAGACCGCGCCAGGTCTGCACGTGAATCTGCCGCCGCATTCATGGGAAATGACGTCGTCAGCGGAACCGAACAGGCTCCGCGCCGCGCACCCCTTGTTTCGACTAAAAACCTTACCGACGTGCGCAAGGGATTCATCTGGGCTAAAGTCCTGGACGAGCCCCGCTTCAAGCGCCGCTGGAGCGCTCAGTACCGGTAACTACTTACCGAACCACTTGACCGTAACATCAACGAATTTGCCGTCTTTCTTCATCGAAGCAAGGACGGCATTTATTGTATCGCGGAGAGCCTTGTCAGCCTTGCGGAACCCGACTGCATAAAATTCATTGTACACGCCATCTTCCAAAATGGCATAATTTTTATTGTTCAAGACATTCCAATACTTGGCTGCGACTTCATCCATAAACACTGCATCGACAGAATCTTGCACCATAGCATCCAGCGCAAGGTTCATAGTTTCAAACTGCACGATTTCCTTGACATCCTTTTTAATTTCAGACTGTTCGATCATCGACCAAGCAGTCGAAGCATACTGGACACCAATCTTTTTACCCTTCAAAGAATCCAAGCTATTGTAGGCCTCATTCTTCACCATGAAAACCAGTCTGTTGGTGAGGTAAGGATCGCTCAAGTTCATGGCCGAAGCTCGAGATTCGTCGACGCTCATGCCATTCCACACGCAGTCAATATTTCCCGTATTCAATTCTTTTTCCTTGTCAGCCCAAGGAATCAAGTGCAGTTTAAGTCTCAGTCCCAGACGAGAGCAAACCTCACGCGCTAGGTCAACATCAAAACCCACAACATTGCTGTCCTTATCGGTAAAGACCATGGGCGGATAATCCCCCATATGGCCCATCACCAGGATTCCAGAAGCCTTTACTCTATTGTAGGAATAATCCGAATTCAGGGATAATTTTTTTTCATTGCACCCAGAAAGAGCAACAATGCAGGCAATCGCAGAAACAACCGAGAAAAACTTATTCATGACGTTTTCCTTTTTTAGATGCTTATTTGCCAAACCACTTCATCGAAATTTTCACAAAACGACCATCAATTTTCATCGTATTCAAAATGTCATTTACGGCATTGCGGAGCGCCTGGTCATTCTTGCGGAAACCGACAGCAAGTTTTTCTTTTATATGAGGGTCTACCCAAAAAAAGTATTCTTTCTTGTATTTATAGATCAGATACTTTGCGATGACCTCATCCACGTACACAACGTCTACGTCGCCGCTGTCCAAAGCCGCAAGCGCCTTGAGGTTGTCTTCAAACGCGATGATTTCCTTGGCTGACATCCCTATCTTCGACGTGACAAGATGATCTTGCGAAGTGGACCCCTTCTGCAAGGCAATTCTCTTACCCATTAGCGAATCCATATTCGCAAGCGAAGAATCCTTCACCACAAAGTACATGCCATTTTTTAAGTACGGATCGCTCAAACTCATCGAAGAAGCTCGGGCGCTATCGACACTCATACCATTCCAAATACAATCGATCGCTCCCGAATTCAGTTCATGTTCCTTGTTTTCCCAATTAATCGGAACTGTCTTGAGTTTGATACCTAGGCGGGCGCAAACTTCTATGGCAAGATCAATATCAAAGCCAACGATGTCACCATCCTGGTCGTAAAAGCCCATAGGCGGATAATATGCATCGAGGCCAATGACCAATTCGCCCTTCGCCATCACCTTCTTGTAGGAATCATCTCCACTTTCACAGCCAACGGAAGCCAGAGCAAGGGCAACAAGAGCAATAAACGCAAAAATCTTTTTCACTTTTCAATCCTTCTTCGTCATAAAAATAAGATTTTTTTCTACAAAAAATAGGCTGTTGCGCTAAATTGCAGGCTCCATAGTTTCATGGGGGACGCTTCTCGATAAGCGGCCCCCTTTGTCATTTCGACAATTCCCTCCTTTTCGATGCGGGTCATGTCCATGACAAAGCGCATTCCAAGGAAACAATCCCAGCCGATATTAAATCCACCACCGACAACAAGAGACCAGCCGAACGGCTCCACGTCGAAGTCAAAGGATTCATCACCATCATCTTCGATTGAAGCGATATCACCATCAACATTCAGGTTAAACTGGGCGCCAGCCTCAAGATAGAACTTTGATATCGGTACGACCCGAACCAAAACCGGAAATGCAAATCTATACACATACAACCCGAAATTCATCTGGTCACCATAGGGGTCTTCGGGCGGGATGCCATAAACATCTTCATCCAGCCTGAACCAGGCCATACTAAATTCAGCCTCGCCTACAAACCCGACAAAGCCGTTCAGCCGATACATGTACGAAGCGCCGATTGCAATTCCCATTCCCCCAAAATTACCCAACGCAGCCTCCCCGACACCGTCTTTTGCCGAGCCGAACGTGCCCTTTACCGGAGCATTGTCCCACACATAGTCAAACCCGAAGGCAAGGCGCCCGCCAAAATAATGCGATTTGTCTTGAGCAGCACCTTCTGCGAAGGCGATTGATGCAAACAGCAGCGCCAAAATGCAAATTCGGACCTTTTTCATATCTTCTCCTGCTTTAAATATAAACTATTTTCAGTCGAGCTCATCTTTTTTCTGTATTTATTGTATTTTTCCCATAGGGATCGAGGAAAATATCATGAGAAAGCTACTCAGGAAAATCAGCGTATTCGCGTGTTCCATATTCTGGGGGAACGGCGCAAGAAGCGGGAATCCGTTCAGGTTTATCCGCAAGTACTGGGCACAACTGCTCCTTTCTTCCATTGCCATACAGACAATCGCCTGCGCCTACGGCGGCGAGGACCCCTATGACTATTCCGACGACTGCGACCCGGTATTCGACACCGAGAAATTCACGAACGAAGGCTATACCGACTGCGAAAAGCAGATTGTGCAGCAGGCCCTGATTGCAAAGGACCTGCAAGACAATCTGGGCAAGCGCGAAGACGCCACCATAGAAGCCTGGAACGAGGTACGCCAGAAAATCAGCGAGATTGCCGAGACCTGCGACATGAAAGCTCTCGAAACCGAGGGCTCAATCTCGTCGTACTACTGCTCAGACGGCAGAACCATAAACGTCAGCGACCACTAAAGGCATCAAGCTTTTGAGAACCTGGACAAGAACTGTGCCAGGCGCTCGTTGCCCGATTTGCGGAACACGTGGTCGGGAGTACCCTGCTCCACGATGACACCACCATCCATGAAGATGACTTTGTCGGCCACGTCGCGGGCAAAAGCCATCTCGTGAGTCACGATGACCATGGTCATCTTGTCTTCGGCAAGCTTCTTGATAATCTTGAGCACCTCGCCGGTGAGTTCCGGGTCCAGCGCTGAGGTCGGCTCGTCAAAGAAAAGAATCTTCGGGTTCATCGCGAGGGCGCGGGCAATGGACACGCGCTGCTGCTGGCCACCGCTGAGCTCGCAGGGGTAAGCCTTTTCCTTGCCCTCAAGGCCCATGCGTTTGAGCAAGAATTGACCCTTCGCACGGGCATCTTTGCGTTCGTCTCCCAGCACACGCACCGGAGCGAGGCAAAGGTTCTGCAGCACCGTCAGGTGCGGGAACAAGTTGAAGTTCTGGAACACGAGTCCCGTAGAAAGGCGAATTTCACGAAGCGTTTTAGCCGGAGCATACTTGACTGCCGGGCCCTTCGCCGAAACGCCAGGCACTACCATGTCCTTGCCGTCGACCTGCACCAGGCCGCCGTCAACCGTTTCGAGCTGGGTTAGGCAACGCAAAAGCGTACTCTTGCCGGAACCGCTGGGCCCGATAATCGAGAGCACCTCGCCCGCCTTCAAGTCAAACGAGATATCCTTGAGCACATGCAAGTCGCCAAAGGACTTCTTGACATGTTCTACCTTGAGGATCGGCGCAGATTCATTCACGTTTTCCATTCCACGCCTCACTTATAGTAATTGAGTTTGCGTTCCACGTAGGCAAAAAGCACGCTCAGCAAAAGATTCGCCACATAGTAGAATACGCCCGCCACGAACAGCGGATAAATGCTCGCGTAGGCGGCCTGCTGTTTCTTGGCCAGCGCAAAAAGTTCCGTCACCGCAATCACTTGCGCAAGGGAAGTGTCCTTCACCAGCGTGATGACTTCGTTCGCGCTCGCGGGAACCACGCGCTTGACCACCTGCGGGAGGATAATACGGAAGAACGTCTGCGTGCGGGTCATGCCCAACATGTAGGCCGCCTCGTACTGCCCCTTGGGTATCGACTGGATGCCGCCGCGGAAAATCTCGGCAAAGTAAGCCGCATAGTTTATCGAAAACGCCACAATCACCGCCGGGAAGCGGTCAAACGAAAAATCCACGCCCGCATATTCGCTCAGGTAGTAGGAGCCAAAGTAAATCGCCACAATCTGGAGCAGCAAGGGAGTGCCGCGCATCACCGAGATGTAGAACGACACCGGGTAACGCACCACGCGCCACTTGCTCATCTTGAGGACCGCAATGAGTAGACCCAGCGGAATCGAGAACAGGAGCGTGAGCCCGAAAATGGCGAGCGTCGTGCAGAAGCCGCCCCAGAGAATCGGGAGTAAATTGCTCAGGTCAGACATGGAACCGCGCGCCGGCCGTTACTTGCCGAACCACTTGGCAGAGATTTCGTCGAACTTGCCGTCGGCCTTCATAGCAGCCAAGGTGGAATTCACGGCATCGCGCAGGGCCTGGTCCTTCTTGCGGAAACCCACGGCATAGACTTCGTCGGAGAGGCCTTCTTCGAGCACCGTGTAGTCCTTCGCGTTCGTCACAATCCAGTACTTGGCCACGATTTCGTCCAGGAACACGGCGTCGACACCGCCCTTGTCCAAATCCATGAGCGCCGTCTGGTTGTCATCAAACGGGACGATTTCCTTGGCGGCCTTGCCCGCTTCGGAGGCATCCAAAAGCTTCTGGGCGGTAGAGCCGTTCTGCACAGCAATCTTCTTGCCGGCAAGTGCCGCAAGATTTGCAAGAGCCTTGTCCTTCACCGTGAAAATCATGCGGTTCTTGAGATACGGGTCGCTCAGGTTCATGGCCTTCGCGCGGGCGCTGTCCACGCTCATGCCGTTCCAGATGCAGTCAATCTTGCCGGTGTTCAGTTCCTGTTCCTTCGCGTCCCAGGAAATCGGCTGCGTCTTGAGTTTCACGCCCAGGCGCGCACAAACTTCGGTGGCGAGGTCGATATCGAAACCCACGATGTTGTTGTCCTTGTCGCGGAAACCCATCGGCGGGAAGGAATCATCGAGACCGAGCACGAACTCGCCCGCCGCCTTCACCTTGTTCAGGGATTCATCGGCCTGAGTCTTGGATTCCGTCTTCTGGTCGTTACAGGCAGAAAGAACCGCGGCACACGCAACCGCCGCAAACATCGCTAAAAGCTTTTTCATTTTGAAGTCCTCTTTTTGATTTACAAGAGAAATATAGAAAAAGGGCCGCATTCCAATGAATAAGGATAACTACGCAACCCTCTTATTTAACGCCTGTATGATTCTAGGAGTTCCATGACGTTGGCGGCATCCTGTTCAGCTTCATCCCAGCTCTGGTCTATATAGGGAATACCTTCGCTTCCGTAAAGTTCGATAAGTTCCCATTTGGATATGCCCAGAATTTCCGCGGCACGTCCATGGGATATGGTTTCGTTCTTGATAAACGGGTACAACAACAACGCATTGCGGCGGAGTTCGTCGCTCTTGTTATCGCATACCATAAGGTCAGCGATATCTTCAGGAATGTCCATTGTTACTGTTGCCATGGGAATTCTCCACTCTTAATATATAGTTATATCAAGAAAAAGGCAACCTAACCGGTTTGTGCGACGCCGTTAGATGCAGTAAATTGGGGATTTCTTTTGCTTTTCACACTTGGCTGTGCGTGCTATTTATAAATCGCACATATAAACACAGAAACTAATCACCTATTCCCTTTAGCCCGATTATGAGACTTACAGAGCATTTCGCAGTTGGAGCGATCGGTGGCACCGCCTTTACTCCAAGCGGTCACGTGGTCGGCATCCATATCGGCTAGTTTCCATATTTTGGTTTTATTCTCTTTCTCAGATATGGCACAGTAAGGGCAATTAGAAACGCCCTCCGCTTGCGCCTTGGCAGTCTGTGCAGCATAAACGCTTTTCTTCGTAGCCTCGTCAAACACGCGCACATTCAGAAGCTTTTTATCGACTTCACCGCCGAGCACATACTCAAAAATTCCCTTGCGGTCTTTCACATAGGGGTCAGCATAAAGCGTCATCACCTTATCATGAACAACTTTAGGGCTGTACGCATTCTTATGATAGATTTCATACAATCTACCCCATTCAAGCCCACACATTTCACTTTCGGTCATGTCAAAAACGCTTGAAGCCCAATCAATAACTGTATTGAAATACGTCTTCAATTCATCGATATTCGTATCACGACGATGTTTCGCCATATAGGAATCTTTCTTGGGTAACTTGTATTTTTTTGCTTCTTCGTCATAAATTTTCACTTCGCTAATCCAATCAAGAGCTGCGCTCAATATCCCTTGACGGTTCGGTTCCCCCTTCACGTAGGTCTGCCACATCTGCACATTTGAATTCTTGGAATTGCTGAATTCTGCCTTTGCTGCGGTCACAAACGGCCCTGAATAGATGGCGTTCAACAGTTCCTGCTCGTTTAATGGGATGCCTACAATATTGATGGTTTTGAACCACTCCTTGATATCGGATTCTTCTCCCTCGCACTCATAAACTAGCAACTCGTAATCTTCAAGTTTTTTTTGTTTTTCTGCAGGAAGTCCAGAAAAATATTGGGGAATTCCGTTTGCGTCTGCGATACCGAACTTTCCTTTGATGAATCGTCCGATAGACGTTATGCGTTGTTGCCCGTCAAGAACTTCAAGATGTTCATTGTCAATCTTGTTAAAATAAATAAGTCCCAGCGGATATCCCTTGAGCATGGAGTCAATCACGGCGACATCACGTTTGCCGTCGGCGTATATGTAATTACGCTGATATTCTGGCTGGATAGTGAGTTTTCCCGAAAGTCCGAACAAGCCTTTGCCTTCAAGTTCGTTATAGACAAAACCTTCGCAGATTTGCTTGACGGTATAGGTCTTGAGTTTTGTTTTCATGCGGAGTACTCCTTTGACTTAACAAGAACACGGGCATAAACCTGTTGATACATTTTTTCACCCACGATGTAATATGTATCGCCATCGGGAATTTCGGACAACTCGATTGTAGCTCCATCATTCAATTTTGTTACGCGACTTTTCTTTCCATGCTTATCGACCTGTATCTGTTCAGGGTATACCTTATTTGCACCACCAAACCATGTCTTGGTTATTCCCAAAATTTCAAACTGTTCGGGGCAATACTTATCCAGGAAAGAAATTGGTACACCCATCACGCCCTTGTAATCGCTTGGGATTGCATCGGTATATGGAATTTCGATTGCGTCATAATTGTCGTATTGTTGATAGCCATGCTCCTTGATCTCCTTATGCTTCGAGAATTTCAAATTCTGCTGCATAGTCATTAAAGACAGCGGTTCATGGCGACGACCATGTTCGATGTTTGTGAACCAACAACAATTCCTAAATTTTACAAGTCCAGTTGAATTGTCAAATACCCCATTAGCATATTTTCCGGCATCAGCTGTATCAACCACACGGAAATAAGCGTTCCCTGCATGGAAACCATTGCCAAGCCAAACTTTATTTTCCTTCAATAAAGGAAACACTTCCTTATAGGTAATCGCATTCATGTTACCTATAATAACAAATCTCTTCTCTGCATCAATAATCCAAGCAAGGAATTCCCTAAATAAGCTAAAAGGCGGGTTTGTAATGATAAAATCAGCCTCATCGCGAAGTTTACAGATTTCTTCAGAGCGAAAGTCCCCATCGCCATCCAAATATTGCCATTCCAAATCATGAATGTCTATACGACCATTCTTATTGGTATCATGGTCTAGCGTAAAAATCTTGCCCCTAATTTTCGACTTATCCACATCGAACCAAGGGGCCTGTTGTTCGAACAAAGTCGGTTGCCAATTCTTGATTTTGTATTTCTTAGACTCGATTGCGTACGAGGTGGATACAAGTTTTCGTAGCCCTAGACGCTCAAAATTTTGCGCGAAGTATAGGGTGAAATTACTCCATTCAGGATCATCACAAGGAAGCAATACCGTCTTGTCACGAAACACATCGGGATTATAATCTAGATAGGCGTTCATTTCTTTTTCAATATCAGCAAACTGCGTGTAGAATTCATCGTTCTTCGCTTCTTTTGCTTTTCCAAGAGCATTGTTCGCCATTTTGTCGCTCCAACTGAAAGTGAACGAGTTCACTCTCGCAGGAGCGGTTCTGGCCGATTCGCTTGGCCGAGGCACGGGCAAAAAGAAACGGCGGGGAGCCGACTCACTCCTCGCCTAAAAACGCGACATTTTCAAAAGAATACAATACACCCGCAAAAAACCAGGCGGATACAATACGCCCAGGGTACACTACGCCCGTGCAACCCACAGGCGATGGCGAGTCATTGTCTTATTCTCGTATTCGTGAAAGTGTCTAGTTTCCAGATGAAGAACAAGAGCGATACTCAACGAGCGTTCACCCTCGTTCTAGCAGATACTTCCAAGCTTTTTCTGGATACAAAAAAGGCGTGGAGTTGAATGCACCTATCATCTGGAGGCCTAGACTGCCCGAATACAATAAGCGCAAACAACTCACGCCCCAAAAGGCCGCTTGCATACAGGCAAACTGCTATTTAAACAATAGACCATGTAGCAAAACGATGCGGCAGGCACAGGCCGGTCGCAGACGTGAGCGTTCGCCTCATTCTCCGTATTCATGAAAGTGTCTAGTTTCCAGATGGAGAACAAGAGCAAAAACTCTATTTTCGATGAATAATATAGTCTTTTTCCACCACAGGCGGATTGGGAAAACGCAAAAAGGGCCGCATCGCTGCGGTCCCTTTTTTAATGCTTTGAGATTCTATCGGGGCTACGCCCCTCCAGGATAACATAGGGAACGAGACGCCATCTTACTCCTTTTATGTGAAACATTTTATCTAAAAATACAACATTTTGTTTCACACAATTATATAAACAGCAAAAATTTCCGCATTTCAGCCCATTTGTGTGAAACATTTTTACAAAAATTCACTCAATTTGTTTCACACGTCAACAAAAAAAACTATATTTACAGTCATGGAACACCAAGCCCTGATAGCAGACCTACTCAACAAAAAGAACGTCCTCGTCAAAGACCTGAACAGTCTCGTTTGGGGCAGCATCGAGGTTCGGGAACGCGATGGAAAGTCCTACATCTACATCCATAAGCGTGACGGCGGCATTTCCAGGACGCAGTTTATCGGCGACTACTCGGAAGCGCAGTTCAACCAGATAACGAAGAACAACATCGAAGCCCGCAGCCTAAAACGGAAAATCCGCGAGCTTGCCAAGGAGCTAAAAAAGCTGGGGTACGAGGAGGGCGAACTTTCCGAAGCCGTCAAAAAAAACATCGACCTCGCCAAACGGAACATGGTGGATTCCATCTACAAGCAGGCTAGGCTCGAAGGCATGGCAGTCACGTTCCTGGACACCGAGACCGTTGTCGAGGGCGGGCAGATAAGTAATCTCTCCGTAAGCGACGTGCAAAAAATCAACAACCTGAAACACGCATGGCAGTTCATCCTTGACGAAGGCGTGGTAACCGCCCCCTCGGACTACAACATCCTTTGCTACATCAACAAGCTTGTAGAAGAAGGCTTCTATTACACGGCGGGTGCCCTGAGGGACGTGCCCGTGAGTATAGGCGGAACCGCGTGGAAACCCGAGATTCCTATCGAGGGCGTGGTAAAGAACGATTTGCAAGAAATTCTCGCCATCGAGGACGTGTACGAGAGGGCCATAAAGGCGCAGCTGTACATTTCAAGAGGCCAGCTTTTTATAGACGGGAACAAGAGGACTGCAACACTCTTCGCGAACCACATCCTAATTTCCAACGGTTGCGGCATCATCGTTGTGCCCGAGGAACTGGTGCCCGAGTACAAGAAATTGCTGATTGCCTTTTACGAGACAAACGACAACACGGCCGTGTTCAAATTCCTTTTCGACAACTGCCTGTTGAAACTCAGATAAAGCGAGTCAACCCGAACGTTCCCTACCCGCATTTACGCAAAAAGGGCCGCATCGCTGCGGTCCTTTTTAATGCTGGTCTGGATCCTTCGACTTCGGCTGGATTCTATCGCTTCGCTCCAGAATGACAGCCTCCGCTCAGGATGACGCAGGAAAGGTCGGTGAGCCTGCCGAACCGACTATTCAGTTCACTTCGGCAAGCTCAGTGAACTTATTAGTCCTTGCCGTACACCTTTTCAGCGTAGGTCACAGTGGCGCCGAGGTATTCGCGGTTCATCTTGGCGATGTAATCCACGGTGATACCCTTCGGGCATGCGGCCTGGCATTCGTAAAGGTTCGTGCAAGTTGCGCAATCCTCCTTGTCCATCTGGGCGACCATGGCAAGCACACGCTTCTTCGCCTCGACCCTATGACGACCGTTCGCGCTAGACGCATAAAAAAACTCAAATTGGCGCTCACTCTCGCCAACACGACTCGTCAGTACGAGTCGCTTTTGGCTCACAGCCTGCGGCAAGAAGCTGAGGTGAGAGACCTTCGCAGAAACGAAGAGCATCGCGGAAGCGTTCTTACAGGCAGCCACGCAGGCACCGCAACCGATACAGGCGGCAGCGTCGAAGGCGCGGTCGGCATCGGCCTTGGGAACCGGAATGGTGGAAGCTTCAGGAGCAGCACCCGTGTTGACGGAAACGAAGCCGCCAGCCTGGATGATGCGGTCGAAAGCGGTACGGTCGACGGCGCAGTCACGGATAACCGGGAATGCGGCGGCGCGCCACGGTTTCATCTGTTCTTCGTTCACGATGTCGAGCATCTCGAGGAAAGACATGTCCGGAGAAACGTCGTTGATCTTGACAGTTTCGAACTGTCCCCTGGTCTTGGCATCCTTCTGGCGCCAAATCTTCAAAGTCAAATTCAGTCCACCGCCGCTAACGCGGCATTTTCTTTTGGGCGTTCCCCACTTCGTGGGTCGGGCTATATTTTATGGGTTGCCCGGTTCACTCCGTTCCCGCCCAACCTCATAAAACGAAGCCTTGCTCCCCAGAAAGGCAAATAAAAAAGGCCCGCAAGTCTTCGCCCTACGGGTCACTATCCCTAACGCGAAACGCTATCAAGGAACGTTTATTCTACATCGAACATTTTCATCGGCAGCACATGCCTCTGTTTCGCCCTCAGCACTTCTAAAACAACCGTACTTTCGCCGCCCTGAGGCGCGGAAGTCTTTATCGTTACTTTCTTAAGCGTCCCTGGCAGCGGGCAGGAGTTGTCGCAATATTCGAACTCGCTTACTGCATTGGCCCCGTTCACGACTACAGACATTTTCATGACGCGCTTTTTCTTTTGTGAATAGTATAGCGTTGGCTTGGACGGGTCCTTGGGTGTAATCTTCCAGAGGTTCCCTTCGGCGACAGGATTGTTATAATCTTCGGGAGAACCCATCTGCTTGTT
>NZ_FRBA01000029.1:0-1115 GCF_900142495.1 Fibrobacter sp. UWOV1
ATCGACTGGACGCATGCCGAGAGCATGGATGACGCGACAATCGAGAAGGCGCTCTTCCCCGACAGGAAACCGGCACAGCCTAGCCACACGATAGACTTCGAGTACATCCGCAAGGAGCTGCTTCGGAACGGCGTGACGAAGAAACTGCTGTGGGCCGAATACTGCGAGAGCTGCCGGCTCTGCAACCGCGATCCGCTCATGTACTCGCAGTTCTGCCACTACATCCAGCAGGAGGAACAGAAACGCAGGGCGACCATGCACATCCCCCGCCGCCCCGCGGAAACCGTGGAGGTTGACTGGGCCGGGGACCCGGCGCATGTCATCGACCCGGACACGGGTGAACTCATGGACGCCCACCTGTTCGTCGCGACGCTGCCGTACAGCCAGTACACCTACGTGGAGGCGTTCACTGACGAGAAGACGAAGAACTGGATCAGGGCGCACGTGCACATGTACGAATACTTCGGCGGGGTGACCACGATGCTCGTCCCCGACAACTGCACGACGGCGGTAAACCACTCCCGCAGCGACTGGTACACGGCGCAGCTGAACCGGACCTACGGCGAGATGGCGGAACACTACGGGACGGCCGTCGTCCCTGCAAGGGTGCGCCACCCCAAGGACAAGGCGAGCGTCGAGGGCAACGTCGGCAAGATATCCTCGTGGATAACGGCCGCGCTGCGCGACGAGGAGTTCTTCTCGCTCGCGGAACTGAACGAAGCCATAAGAGAACGGCTGGAGACGTTCAACGCGCGCCAGTTCCAGAAGAAGGAATGCAGCAGGCGGGACATCTTCGAGAGCGAGGAACGTCCCCTGCTGAAGCCCCTTCCCGCCACACCCTTCGAAGTGGCGGAGTGGAAAACGTCGACCGTCCAGTTCAACTACCACATCGCCCTGGACGGGATGTACTACTCCGTACCCTACCAGTATATAAAAAAACAGGTGGAATCGCGCGTGACCGACACCGCCGTGGAGGTCTTCTACGGGCACGAACGCGTCGCTAGCCACGCGCGGCTGCGCGGAAGGCCCGGCCAGTACTCCACGGTGAAGGCGCACATGCCCGAGGGCCACCGGGAATACCTCGAGTGGGACGGCGACCGGTTCCGCCGCTGGGC
>NZ_FRBA01000015.1:0-49774 GCF_900142495.1 Fibrobacter sp. UWOV1
TCGCCGCTATGCATTGCTGCACCGCTCGACTTGCATGTATAAGACACGCCACCAGCGTTCGTTCTGAGCCAGGATCAAACTCTTCATTAATTTTTAAAGTCTTGGTCCCGTTAATCACGTTCGTATAATTGACTATTCCAAGAAATCTCTTGGACCCGTCACTAAGCACATCTCCGATTCCTTCAATCTTCCCGGCGGCCTCGCGGGCCTCCGTTCTCGTCCGTTTGAGCTTTTCGGCTCTCTCGTTCGAGGGTGAGGCCAATTATAGAACTTTACGCCGTGTCCGTCAAGGGGTTAAGGAAAAAAATTTTGTTTTTTTTCACTTTTTTCGCTAATGACTAGCTATAGTCTGCGTCGATCACTAGTTATCAACAATCTATAAACCAAAATTTTCCCTGAACTACAATTCCACCGTCATTCCGGCGTGCATTTGTTCGGCGCGGTCGCCCAGGACCTCGTGCAGGATTTCAAATGCGCGATTTCCGGTGCAGTGCCCGGTATAAATCTTCTGGACATCCAGTTCGCGCAGGCGCTCGGCAAAGGCGCGCACGACTTCATCTTTATAGCGGAACAAATGGAATCCGCCGAGAATCGCATAAATCTTTTTGCCAGGGAACATCGCCTCAATTTCTTTGACAATGTTGTCTGCGCCGCCGTGGCTGCAGCTGTTCATGACAAACAAACCCTTGGGCGTATCGAATACGAGACTTTGTTCGTGATCGAAACTATCATAGCGATACTTGTCATTTTCCTTAACCGAAAGATGCGCACGTTCGCCAATGCTTTCGAGCCCGGGCGTCTTGTGCGGCACCAAGTACACATTCGGTGCAATCTGCATATCGCCTTCAGCAAAGCGGATGCGGTCTGCGAAACGCTTTAAAAAGCCCTTGTGGATTCCAATGTATTCGTGGTAAGTAAATCGCCCCAGCAATTTGTGTGCATGGTAGCAGTTTTCGCCCGCACCCTTGCGCAAGTAAAAAGGAGCAATCTTGTTCAGCGCAAAGAACCTGGCCATGCCATCGCTATGGTCAAAATGCGCGTGACTCAAAATGCCCATGTCGATCTTCGAAAGGTCCACGCCCATTACGCCCGCGTTTTTTGCAAACAAGTGCGACGCTCCCGTATCGAGCAGATAACGCTTGCCTTCGAATTCCACGTACACCGACAAGCCCCATTCGCCAAAGAGCTTGCGGGGGCCACAGCAACTAGCGATGTTATCGATCAGAACTCGAATTTTCATATTGCAAAAGCCGGATTATTCACAGTCGAGGCAAGTCCATTCAATGACGCCATCGCAGCCGTCTTTAGTGCCGGAAAGGCGTTCGCAGGTATAGCTTTCGATGTCGATAAGGAACCCGAGTTCGCCCGCGTTCTGGGTGCAGCACCCGTCGCAATCGCTATCGGCGCACTTGTCATAGACAACGGCATCTATAGTGCGGTCATTCTGGCGGAGTCTAAAAGTCTTCAACTTGTACTTGCCAAAATCCTTTTCGTGAATGGATATGATATTGTGTTCGCGCACCCATTCTTCGGTTTGCTGGTCAGACAGCGCTGCAAAATACCCGGACCATTCGCAACCATTGTACACCACGCATTCTTCGCTGCCCGGATCCGGCCACGATATGTACCAGGTAAGGTTCGCCTTGTTCCACACCGTGTCAGTAGCGGGCTCGACAGCTGAAGACTCCATGGCAGAACTTGACTCCGGAGCAACCGCTTCGGAGCTGCTGGATTCTACAGGTTCGTGCGATGTGCTAGAGGTACCACCGCAAGCGCCCAGCAAGGCAACCACCGCAACACACAAAACATAATGAAGACTCTTCATACTCCCCCTCAAACTAACCCAATAACTTTCCGTCGCTAAAGGCGTTGCCTACGCGGCGTTCCATTACATAGTAACCGTGGCCTGCGGAATCGTAGCACACCGGCGCGAGCTTTTCAACTGAGAGCTTGCCGGATTCATCGAGTACGGAATCGTCGACAGACACATTCACGATTTCCCCGAGCAAAAGTTCCGAATCTTCGTTGTAGCTTACGAACTTGCATTCCAATGCGAGCGGGAGTTCTGCAATCAGCGGGGCATCGACATGAGCACTCCTGATAGAGGTGAGTCCAGAATGTGCGAACTTGTCGGCGACCTTATTGCCCGACGTAATTCCCAGGTAATCGATGGCCTTGATGTTCTTTGCCGTCGCCATGCTCACGGTAAACGCCTTGCGGGCCAAAATATTCGGCATGGTCTTATGGCTGTGCGCCACGTAAATGGCAACCTGGTTCGTATCGCTAATGGAACCCCAAGCAGCGACCATCGCGTTCGTGGAGCCGTCTTCGTTATACGTCGCAATCACCAAGGTAGGCTGCGGGTACAAGTAAGCTTTAACACCGAGATCTTTACGCATTGTTTACTCCTTTTAAGTTCTTGATTTACAAGATATAAAAATTTTCTGATTTCATCGCTATTTTTCTCTATAACACAAAGTGTGTTATTTAGAATCAAAAACTTGAATTAACCGACTAAAAATCAGTGATTTTCGTAAAATTCAGCGATTTTTGTGTTATAAAAACATTGACTTTTGCAACTGCAGAATCTAGTTTTATAGATATGAAGTCGGTCCTCGAATACAGAGATTACCACGCATTTATGCAGGATTACTACGATTCCCGCAAAAAAAGCGGAGCATTTTCGTGGCGTGAATTCAGCAAGAATGCCGGTTTTTCGTCTTCAAACTACATGAAACTGGTTTGCATGGGCAAAAGCAAACTGAGCAAAGTCAAAACAGCCCAAGTTGCCAAAGCCATGGGGTTGATTGGTCACGAAGCCGAATACTTTGAGCAACTCGTTATTTTCGGAAATGCCATAAAGGATAGCGTCAAAAAAACAGCTTTCTTGGAAATGTCAAGGATTGCCCAAGAGCACAAGGTTCGCGTTATCGATAGCGATGCATTCCAGTACTACGAATCCTGGAAATACCCCGTCATTCGTGAACTTGCCCCCATGATGCCCGACGCTCAGCCACGAAAAATCGCCGACGAATGCAAAGAGTATGTTTCGGCTGAAGAGGTCCGCGACATTCTCGCTTTCTTAGTGAAAGCAGGATTCCTCAAGAAAGACGGCGATAAAGTCTATTCGCAAACTGAAAAAGCAGTCGTCGGTTCGCCAGAAGCCCTCCCGATCGCCATTCGCGAAATGCACAAGGAAATGGGCAGCATGGCCGTGCGTGCAGTAGACCGATACAACGCAAGCGAGCGCTACTTTACTGGAATGACGATCGGTGTTAACGAAGAAACCTATTCACGAATTGTTGACGAAATCAACATTTGCGCCAAGAAGATTGCCGCCATTGCAAATGAAAGCGATAACTTAAACCAAGTCTACGGACTGAATCTTCAACTTTTCCCTTTCACAAATAAGATTGAAGGAGAAAGCCATGCTTAACATTAAACAAAATTTCTACATGGCGGGAGCAATTGCCCTTATTGCGCTGGCCGCCTGTTCCTCTGACAGCCCTACCACTGCGGGCTCCACGACTATTCCGAATGCGACCGCCGAAGTCAGCAGTTCTTCGAACGTCACATCCTCAAGTTCGTCTGATGCAATCATCAATGGGCAAGACATCGTTTTCACAACAACAGCAACCGCAAAAAAGGCTATCCCCCAAGGAGAAATCACCATCTATGGTTTGGAAAACGGTGCACAAGCATCATGTTCTATCGGTAAAAATGCCAAAACAAAATCATACACAGCAAAAATTAGCATCATTAACGGGAACGCCATGGAGAGCACACTCTCTCTGCGAAACTTCGGTGATACCTGTAAGGATCTCCTGAAATCATTCAAAGAGTCCTGCTCTTCAGGCGTGGCATATGCAGCCCCCGATGCAGAATGTAATCAAAGAGGGGACCTAAAAATATTCTGTAACGCCTCCAAGACCAATTCCGTAAGAATATGCAATGGTTCCGACGATAACTGCGCCACTGCAGAAGCAGACTCTACACTCAACTTCAACGATATCGTTGATGAATTCTCAAGACAAGCCGGCGCAATATGCGAGAGCATTGCAGATGGCTTTGACACTGCCACATACAACCCGCAGACATCGAATTCCGACAGCAGCCTAGAGGTAATCGAAGATTCCCTTCCCACTTTACCCGTGGCAGCAGACGTTCCCGTATTTCAGAACCTCCTCGCTCCTTTTACAGCCAACAACGAAAAGGTTCTCCAATTCGACAGTCACGTAATCGCATATAATACGGCTCTTTCTCCCAGTTGCGAAAACATCATGGTTTCATACGACGAAAATGAAATGATTATTCCCGTGAAACCCATCTCCGGCGAAGCCATTGCCGAATGTTTCCCCAAAACAGCACCGGTTCTAGAAGAGAACCATCTGACTGAAGACGGAAAGACAAAATTTTACGCCGTAATCACCAATATGGGCGAATCTCCGCTGGTTCTGGTTTTGAACAAATTTACAGCCGAAGAAATCAACATCTATGTGGTGTATCCCGGGAACAACTGTTTCCTTAACGCAACCGGTCCCATTGTCATGTACCTAGTCGCCGACACCGAAAATACCGCCATAAATAAAAACATAATTATAACCGGCAAAGAACTCCATAGCGAATCATGGAATTGCGACGAAAAGGGAAATTTCCCTGACAATGTCAAGCCTTACGGCGAATGGTACCGAACTGATTTAGCCCTTTAACTACCTAGAGCCATCCCTCAGTCTGAACGCCACGCAGGCGATGTCGACGACACGCGGCAGGCTCATTTCGCGGCTCATGCCCTGCGGCAAGTTTCGGAAGCCCACGTTCTGAATTTTTTCGTAAAGCTTCTGGATAGTCGCAGCAACAGAATCACCAGCGGCAGAGGCATCGGACGATTCCGAATTACTGGCCGCGTTCTGCAACAGATTCAAAAGCACAAAGCCCGCCCCCAGGCGCTGCTGCTTGTCGACAAGCGTGTTGAGGCGAGAGGTGTCGGACACCAGGAACCCGATTTGCAACAAAGTATCGCCCGCGAGTTTCACCTTGACCTGGCGCTCGACCGGCGAGGTGGGGCGCACCGATTTTTGCAAAGGTTGCATGTAGGCTACAAACGGACGCGCACTTGAGGCCGCGACTGTAGACTGTTGCGATTCCGGCGACTGCGAAGACTTTGCGCATTCGGCCTTGTAGTTTGCCATGATGACGATGTTGTCGGCAAGGTCGAGGTAGTCGCCGCAAGCACCTGCCACTAGAATAAAACTGTAGCCCTGCGCCGAAATTTCGCGGATGCGGTCAGTCAAGGGAATCAAAGGTTCGCGGTCATCGCCCAGGAGCTTGCGCACGCGAATGTCGCGAATCAGGAAGTTCACCGCCGAGGAATCTTCGTCGATCAAGAAGGTGCTGGCCCCCGCTTCCATAGCCTCGAGCAAGTTCGCGGCTTCGCTTGTTGAGCCCGACGCCGAAAGCGTATTGAAATTCTTGGTGGAAACGCCGCCCGGCAAGTCTCGCACAAACATCGACAAGTCTGTGCCACGCACGCTGCGGCCGTCTTCGACGCCCACGCGGAGTGCAGATTCATCAATCACGATTCCTTCGCGGCCATCACCCGGAATATGCGGGTAGACCGCGCGGGTCAAGGCCTGCAGCAAAGTCGACTTTCCATGGAAGGCGCCACCGGTAATCACCGTGATTCCCTTTGGGACTGCCATGCCGCGGATACTGCGCCCGCACACGTTCAAAGTCACCGCCATCTGTTCGGGAGCGGTAAACGGCACCGCGCCCTCGAGCGGCAATTCGCTCAAGCCCGATGCTCGCGGAAGCACAGCGCCATCGGGCACGAATGCACACAGCCCGCGGGCTTCTAGCTCGGCCAGAATCTCCTTGCGTTCGGCAAGTACGCGGTAATAATCTTGCAAGGCAGCCTCGTCGGACTTGCTGTAATAAAGCCCTGCCGACACCAAGTCCGGCAAAACCATCGTCAAAATTTCGGCAGCGGTTTCGGCCTGGATCTTGCGACCCTCGCCCGGGAGCCTTACCTGCAGGCAAGCCCGGAGTTCGCCGTTGTCAATCCACAAGGAATTTCGCACCAGCATCTCGGGTCCAGCCGTATCGAACACAATTGCGGCGTCTTTCTCCGGATACTTTTCTTTAACCAGTCGCGAAAGCTTGCGGTGCAAGAAATCGCTTAGCGCCAGGCGACGCTCAAAGGTACCGCCCCATTCGCCCGCGTAACCGAGCATCGAAAGATTCGCCTTGATCACGACTCTAGAGGCCGGTGCATACGGGTCGCCCTGCACATGCAGGAATTCCAGCGCAAAGTCGCCAAAATCCCAGGGTTTATCTGCAAGAGACTTGTAGAGGCCATAATTTTTGCCGTTTAAAGTGCGAATTTTCTGGTAAAGGGCTTTCATGCGATTGAAGATAGAAATTAGTAGAAGTTGGTAGAGCTTAGTTGGTAGAACTTAGAGAAAAGAGCATATTCCTAAGATCTAAGTTCTAAGCTCTAAGCTCTTTTTTGCCTTATTTTCCCCAGGTATCCAAACTTTTTCATAAAAAAAAATTAAATTCCTTGAAAACTTTATATTTTTAGAACAAACAAACAGGAGAAATCCATGAAAAAGCTTTACGTTTTTGCGCTTTTGGTCGCATTCCTCTTTACCGCCGCCGTCGCTGACGACGATCCACCTCCGCGCGGTAAGGCCGCAACCATCACCATCATCACCAACCCGCCTAACAGCGACGTGTTCCTCGGTGGCGAACCCCTCGGCAAGAGCCCGATCGAAAACGTGAGCGTCAAGTCTGGCCGCCAGACTCTCGTGGTGATTGACCAGGGTTACGAACTGGTGAACCAGCGCGTGAACATTTGGCCGGGCAACGACAAGCGCAATGTGTTCGACTTCGGCACCAAGATTCCTAAGGGTGCTATCAAGGTGACCACCATTCCGGGCAAGTGCCTCATCTACATCGACGGTGACAACGCCGACAAGACCGACGGTGCCGCACTCACCATCAACAACCTCGATGCCGGTGACCACGTGATTCGCGCCGAATGCTCCAACCGCAAGTCTGCCGAAGCTCTCGTGACCGTGAAGGGCGAAGAAACTGTCGAAGTGACTCTCGACGCCTCCGGCAAGAAGAAGAAGAAGTAATTTCTCTCTCAGTGGTTTATGCCATCAGGCCTCCGACTCGAAGTCGGAGGCTATTTTATTTATATTTAATTGCAGATTCATTTCTGGAGTTTTCATGAAACGCCTTTTATTGCTCGCAGTATCTGCACTGCTTTTGTGTTCTTGCGCAAACAAGTCCATGACTCGTTACGAAACGCTCGCCCCCGTCCTTAAAAAAGAAGGTTTCGAGGGCACTATCGAAAAAATCGAAAAAAAGAAAGACGACCTTTACGGCGAAAAGAGCGCTTTCCTTTACCATTTTGACGAGGGAATGCTCTACCATTACGCCGGCAAGAACCAGGAAAGCATCAAGCACTTTGCACAGGCCGAACAGATTTACGAAGACCTGTACACCAAGTCGGTTACTAACGAAGCCGCGGCGATTGTCACCAACGACAACATTCGCCCCTACCGCGCACGCCCCTTCGAAGTACTGATGATGTACCAGTACCAGATTTTGAACTACCTCGCCATCGGTGATTTAGACGGAGCCTTAGTCGAAGTCCGCAGGGCGCAAATCGCTTCCGAAGCCCTTTACCAGAAAGACAAGGAAAAAGTGAACGACAACGGCTGGCTGCGTTACCTGAGCGCTATCGTTTACGACATGGCCGGCGAAGAAGATGACGCCGCCATCGCCTACCTGAAGGCAGCCAAGGCGTTCGAAGAGGGCAACGTGAAGATGCCCAAGGAAGTCTGGGAATACATCAATGAAAGCCTCACCAAAATGGACCGCGCAGACGACCTGAAGAGTCTCAAGACCGAAGCGCTCACGAGCACGCCCAAGGCAACAGCCGCCCGCACCAAGGGCCAAGAAATCATCGTGGTGGGTTACGCTGGCCACAGCCCCATTTTGGGCGAAATGTACCTGTCAGGCACCTATGTGAGCGGCACCGCCATGAACCTCACCTATAAAGACGGCAAGACCGGAAAAATCAACTCGTTTACCGTTTTCGCACCCCCTGTTGCAGGTGCCGGCAGCAATACATTCCATGTCGGGTTCGCCCTTCCCGAAAAGAAGGAATTGCCCCAGCGCACAAGCATGTTCAGCGTAAATCTGGACGGAACCATGCGCGTCACGCCCGAAAAAGTGGCCAATATCGATTCTGAACTCGAGCAGAACATGAAAGACGAGAACGCGACCACCGCGGTCCGTACCATTACCCGCGTAGTGCTCCGCACCATCGCCGCCCAAAAGGCCAAGTCGGCAACCAACACGGGCAACGGGATCTTCGACCTCGTGAAAAACATCGCCGTAGACGTGGGCCAGAGCCAGTTGGAACAGGCAGACCTACGTATCGGTCTATTCATGCCCAACACCATCAACGTGACCCGCATTCCGGTCGATGCCGGGGACCACGACGTGACCATTTCTGCTCTGGACAGTCAGGGAAGAGTCATCGGGGACTACAAGTTGGGCAAAATTAAGGTCGGTAAAGGGCAGAAAAAAATTGTCGTCGTTCCCTCGATTGACTGATTTTAGTATTTTATGAAAAAATAACATCCGCTTTTTGAAATAATAATGTAGTTTCAAAGGCAAAGTTTAAGGAGCAAATATGAACTTAAAAGCTTTAGTCGCTGCTGGCGCTTTGCTCGCCACCCAGTCCTTCGCCATTGTGGGCGTCGGCTTCCACTATGCCCCTGGTTTTGGCACCAAGATGAAGTCTGCCGAACCGGCTCCTATCGCCAACAACATTAATCTGAGCCACGACGGCTTCGACGGCATGATGCAGGGCTTCGGCTTCAAGGCATGGATTGACCTCCTCCCGGTGATCGACATCGAAGCTACCTTGAATATCCAGTTCGGCTCCTACGACGCATCTCTTTGGGTCGATAATCCGGCAGACGGAACCGTCAACGAAATTCCTCTCGAAATTGAACTGGGCGGCACCCCGTTCGGCAAGGCAAACCCGAAGTTTGTCGCCATGACCGGTGACCTCTCCATCACCTACCCCATTACGACTTTGCCTATCATTCGACCCTACATCGGTGGCGGTCTTTCTTACCACCTGAACAGCTTTGTCTTGAACCAGAAGTTCGCTTCTAGCTTTATTCAGCCGAGCACCTTCGACGAAGTCGCAGCAATTGTGCTTGACCAGACTATGGACAACGACGCCAAGTCCCAGGCTCTCCAGGCCAAGGGTCAGGAAATGAAAGCCCAAATCCAGGACAAGGCTCTTGACGAAGGCCTGAACACCAGCATCGGTGGTCACATCTTGGTGGGCCTCCGTGCCAAGCTCCCGATTATCCCGATTGCCGCTTACGGCAACTTCAAGTACTACATCGGCGGTGACTATCCGAGTGAAGTGGATCCCGGTAACATGACCGTTGAATTGGGTGTCGGACTCGCAATTTAATCATAATCCCAGGTAAAATAAATGACGACTGAAAACACTAGCACGACCAAGATTCTTATCATCGAAGACGAAATCGCCATTGCCGAAGGCCTGATCGACCTTTGCAAGTTGAATGGCTACAACGTTAAGCATTGCGCCGACGGCGAAAGCGGCCTTGCCGAAGCCCTCTCCAAGCAGTACAACCTGGTTCTTCTGGACTTGATGCTCCCTGGCATGGACGGCTTTACCGTCTGTGACAAAATCCGCGAACAGGACAAGAGCCTCCCGATTATCATTCTTTCCGCAAAGAACGCCGATGACGATATCATCAACGGTCTCAAGTACGGTGCAGACGACTACATTCCGAAGCCGTTCTCCGTCCCGATGCTTTTGGCCCGTATTGACGCCGTGCTCCGTCGCAGCCGTCAGACCATGGAAAACGAAGGCAAGCTCGTCGCTGGCAGCCTGCGCGTGAACTTCCGCGAATACACCGGCACCCGCGGTACCGAAGAGCTCGCCTTTACCCGTAAGGAAATCGAAATCCTTGAATACCTGTGGCGCAACCGTGACCACGCCGTTCCGCGTTCCGAACTGCTCCGCAAGGTCTGGGGTTACGAAAACGCTGATTCTGTGGACACCCGTACCGTGGACATCCACATTACCAAGCTCCGCAAGAAAATCGAAGACGATCCTTCGCATCCGAAACTCTTGGTCACCTTCCGTGGAGAAGGCTACCAGATGCGTTCTGCACCTGAATGCGACAAGTAAAAGCTAAAGTAGCTTCGGCTCTAACGTACTTTAAAAAACACCAGGCAATCATCATGGAACGCCTGGTGTTTATTTCCATTTTCTTGGTCATCGCAATTCCTCTGACCATCTTGTTCATCAAGACTTACGAGCAATCCACGGCACTCGAAGAAAAGAAGGTGGAAGAACGCATTGACTCTGCCTACGAGAGCCTTCGACTCAGACTGTCTTCGGACTTCAACCTGGAAAACAGCCGTTCCTACAAGGACTACGGCATTTTGAACTCGATTACCGTGATTGGCGGCAACAGCCGACTCTTCTCGGAATTCTTCTCGTTCCCGGATTCCAGCGGACCGTACTGCGACTTCGACTCGCTGTACCGCCAGTGCCGCAAGGGCCTGCTCGGACACTTCCAGATTTCGCACAGCGGCGAACTCCTGACGCCGTTCTACCCCGACACCAGTACCGGTATCGGCAAATCCATGTGGGACAACTTCTCGTTCGACGACCAGGAACAACGTAAAAAGACGCGCGACCTGATCCAGTACTTGCTCATAAAGCTCGACATTCGAAACGGGCTTCCCAAGCGCACTGTGCAGACGGTGGACTCTACCGAAGCGATTGACCAGCTTTACGACGAGATTCCGGACTTGCAGATTCCCACCCGCGTGGAACTCACGTCTGAAGAAGAAGCCCTGACTTACATGGCCGAAACTGCCAAGAACGATACGACCATCACGCCGGACATTCCCGTATTTACCGGTAGCAACACGAACGTCAACATTAGCGACCTGAAAATTCGCATGACGTCGGACTACATCGTGTTCTTCCGTACGATTTACATCGGCATGCTCCCGATTGTGCAGGGCTTTGTCGTCGACAAGAACATCTACCTGAACTACATGACTCAGGAAGAACAGATTGCGTATGCCAAGTTGCCTTACGCCATCGAGCTTGTTTACGAAGACAACGTGCTCTTGACTATCGGCAAGAAGAACGCCGAATACGAGCTTAGGACCAAGCGCCCGCTGCCGCCGCCCTACGACAAGATTCTGTTCAAGATGTACTCCAGCGAAATCAGCGGATCTGCAGACTTGACAATCCTGTTTAGCGGCCTGATTCTCTTGATCGTGATTGCGGTATGCCTGATTACCATTTACCGCTTTACGCAGAGCAAGGTGGCCCTTGCCGCCAAGCGTCAGGACTTTGTGTCGGCCATTACGCACGAACTCAAGACTCCGCTTACCGCTATCAAGATGTACGCCGAACTATTGCAGAATTCCTGGGTGGCAAGCGAAGAAAAGAAGCAGCGTTATTATGGCCAGATTGCAAGCGAAGCGGACAGACTTTCGCGCCTGATCCAGAACGTGCTTAATTTGTCTAAACTCGATGGCAACCGCTGGAACGTACAACTGCGCAAGGAACGCCCGAAGGCCGTGCTTGACGACTTTGTGGCGACCTACAGCAAGAACATCGAAAAGCAAGGGTTTGAGCTTACGGTTTCGACCGATACGGATGCCGACAACGTGGCGCTCCTGATTGACCGCGACGCCGTGATGCAGATTCTGATGAACCTAGTGGACAACTCGCTCAAATTCTCGAAGAACGCAAGCTACAAGATGATCAGCATCGAGCTGCGCGTGAACAACGGCGACATGTACCTTGCCGTACGCGACTACGGCCCGGGCATTCCGGCTTCCGAAATGAAGAAGGTGTTCCAGGAATTCTACCGCGTAGAAAACGAAATGACTCGTTCTACAAGCGGAACGGGTATCGGCCTTTCGATGGTGAAGAAGCTCTGCACGCTCACCAACATGAAGATCGAAATCGAAAACGCGGGTCCTGGTCTGCGCACCAAGATTCACTTCCCGCCGCTCGACATCTATTAATTCCACAATTTGAACATTATTTAACAAGCATTGTAAAATTCGCCCCGGATTTATGTCCGGGGCGTTTTAAGTAACAATTATCTAAAGAAAATATTTCATCGCGGCGATGCAATTTTTAGTATTTTTTAGGACGCCAAAATACATTCTTATGGCAAACCGAGGAGCATGTCATGACTCAAGAAGACATTCTTAATAATCCGGAAAAGTACGACCTTTCCATCGAAACCGTTGGCAAGGGAACTTTAAAATCGCCCATGAAGGGCGTTCCGTTTGTTTCGGAGTCTGACCGAGTAAGCCTTACGGCCGACATTGGCCGAATCCAGAAATTCTGCGAATGCGGAAAGGCGATTCCGTCGCTCGAAGCGGCCGGCCCTCGCGAAACGATTTTCCACGACCCCGCCTGGACCCGCGCAGGCATCGTGACTTGCGGCGGCCTCTGCCCCGGTCTTAACAACGTGATCAAGGGTCTTGTTCAGGTACTGTGGTTCGACTACGGCGTCAGAAACATTTTCGGCATTCCGTACGGCTACCGCGGTTTGAACCCGGCCTACGGATATTCCCCGATGATCCTGAACCCCGACGTGGTAGACGCCATCCAGGAAGACGGCGGTACCATTCTCGGGAGCTCCCGCGGAAACCAGGACGCCAAGGTCATGGTCGACACCTTGATGCGCCTCAACATTAACGTGCTGTTCTGCATTGGCGGTGACGGCACGCTCCGCGGCGCCCATGACATTGCCGAAGAAATCAAGAAGCGTCACCAGCCCATTTCGGTGATCGGCATTCCGAAGACTATCGACAACGACTTGAATTTGATTGACCGCACCTTCGGTTTCGAAACCGCCGTGCTCAGCGCCACCGACGTGATTACCAGCGCCCACAACGAAGCCAACGGAGCCTTTAACGGCCTTGGTCTCGTGAAGCTCATGGGCCGCGACTCCGGCTTTATTGCCGCCTACGCCGCACTCGCCACGACGGTCGTAAACATTTGCCTGGTACCCGAAGTACCCTTTACGCTCGACGGACTCTTCAAGGCACTCGAAAGCCGCTACAGCAGCGGCAAGACGCATGCCGTGATCGTTGTTGCCGAAGGCGCCGGACAGGAACTGTTCAAGGACCAGCCCGAACGCAAGGACGCGAGCGGAAACATCTTGAAAAACGATATTGGTGAATTCCTGACACGCAAAATCAAGGAACATTTCGACAAGGTCGGCAAGGAAATAAACATCAAGTACTTTGACCCGAGCTACATGGTCCGTAGCATTCCGGCCCAAGGTACCGATGCCATTTTCTGCTTCCAGCTCGCCGAAGCCGCCGTACACGCCGGCATGGCCGGCAAGACCGACATGGTCGTCGGCAGCATGAACAACGCATTCTCGCACGTTCCAATCGAATACGCCGTCAGCGAACGCAAGAAGATCAACCCGAACGGAGTGCTCTGGCACGCCGTTCTCGGCATCACGCGCCAGCAGGACTACTTCTCCGGTAAGGGGAAGGGGAAGTAACCCTTCGCGCATTCCTGACCCCGGCACCTCACGCCGAAGTCACGGAATTTGATGTTTGGACAAAAAAAGAGGAAACAAAAAGCAATGCTAAAGCAAGAAGACAAGGTGTTAATCCGCACTGCACTCATGGAATATCGCTATCTTTTATTCAAGACTTACCACGGTACCGACGACGAAAAGTCGCGGATCGCCCAATTGAATAAAGTACTGCAAAATTGGCGAGTGTAGTTTCTGTTAAGGGGAAAATGAAAAAAATCCTGGTCACATTGCTGATGTCTGTTGCAAGCGTCGTATGCCTTGCAAACGAAGACCTGCGCATTGCCGATTCCTGCTATAACGCCCGTGCAGAACATGCCATTGGCGACAAAGCGAATCCCAAGAACGCAAGGCTCATGATTGACAGCTACCGCAAAGCCATGAACGACGTCTCCGTCGAAGAAAAGGCTACCGAAGGCTACGTGAAGAGCTTGTTCTTCGCATTCCGCTTTGTGCATTTCGAAAAGCACCAGCGCAAGGCAAAGCTCGACAGCCTAAAGACTATCAGCGAATCCGCCTACCAGAAGTTCCCGAAGAACAGGGAAATCGCCCACGTATACGCAAGCGCCCTTTCGATGTGGGGCAACGAGCGCGGTGCCCTCACCTCGGTCAAGGAAGGCGTGGCTACCACCGTGCGCGATGTGGCCATTATGGCCGAAGACTACCAGGTGCTGGGGCGTGCCCACTTCGTACTGCCCTACGTGCCGCTGGTGCTTTCATGGCCCGACAAGAAACTTGCCGACAAGTACTTGAGCCTCGCACTCGAAAAGAACCCGCGCGACTTGTACAACTATTACTTTTTGGCAGAACTGCGCTTTGACCAGAAGCGTTACGCCGACGCGCTGAACATTATTGACCGCGGCCTTTCGCGCGGAATCCGCACCAACTTTTTTCTTGAAGACAAGCGTGGCCGCTGGCACCTGAAAGAACTCCAGAAACAAATCAATGCCAAACTCGACAAGAAATAACCTAAATCCTTTAGCGAAATATATAACGCAAGAAGGCCGCACCCCCAAAGGTGCGGTCTTCTTTTTGCCGAGAGAGTTTCTTTGTTCTAATACAGGGACCTAGAGGCCCAAGTCAAGCGCGTTTGCCTTGCCGCGGCGCACACCCCACAGGAAATCCTGCGTGCGGTCTACCACGGTCTTGCTGCCGACCTTGATGCGGTACGCAAGTCTTGCAATGTACACGCCGGTCGATACCAATCTGCCGTTCTTGGCGCGCATGTTCCAGGCGAGGAACAGCTTGCCGTTGTTTTCGAGGCAGGTGCCCTGGCCATGATTTTTGAACACGTCGTCATTGCAAGTAATCACGTTAGAGTAGCTGTTCACAAATTCACCGAGGCTAGAGTAGTAGGTCGCTTCGTAGCGAAGTTCCGTACTCTGGGCCACTGCCTCTACGATTTCCTGAATGTCCCTTTCGCTTCCGCTGTTGTACTTGCTGACATTCTTGGAATCGATCATGTGATTCTTGTAGGCGTCGACAATGACCGGGTCAAGGTCGAATTTCTTCTTGGCGTCGTCAATCGACATCTGGCCCGCATCGACGGCGGCGATAATCTGTTCGATCGAGTAAGACTGCGTGGCGCCGGTTGCCTGGTCGACGACAATCACCTTGTCTTCGAAATTCTGGACGGCGTTCTTGATGCCTTCGATTTCGTTTTCGACCAGTTCGGCCATGTTCAGGTCACCCAAGAAATGCCCCTGCGTGCCGTAAGCGGCTGCGGCCTGTTCTGCGTTGAGAATCGAGGGATCCTGAATCACCTTCGGCACGGTTGCAGATTCGCTCGTGATAATCGTCTTTGCACTGTCGTAAGAGGCTGAACCAGGGTCAACCTTCACGACACCCGGGCTGGTCACATTCACCTTCTGTTCGCCGGTAATGCGTACCCACGGGTTGTTTGCGTGCGGCCCTACATTCATCATGTCCAGAGCGAAAGCGGCGCTCATTGTCGGAGCGAAACGCACGGAGTCGCCCACGGCCGGAATAAAGTCGTTATCGTTTCCCTTCGGGAAGATGAGCGTCCACTGGTTCGGAGCAGTCGCAGAGATATCACTTGCAGACTTGACGGCGGTGCTCATGATTCCGTTATTCCATATATGGAAATTAAAGATGTCAGAAGTCTTTTCCTTGTTCTGAATGGCTTCGCTGAAACTGAGTTCGAGCTGCGTGTTGCCATCCTTCATGTAAGAAACTTCAGCCTTGGTGACGATAGGTCCGATCTGGTCTTGCAGCGCGCCATCTGCCGGGAACACGGAGCGCTTGCCGTTGTCGGTATAGGTGTACCAGACCTTCACAAGGCCGGTGTACACCTTACCGGTGGAATCACCCGTAAAGATTGCGCTGTTGAAGCCGCTGCCATTTGCAACGATAGAAGCTTCGTTAGAACCGTCCCTGTAAATAGCCTTGTAGGCGTTGCTGAATCTTGCGTTCTTGGCAGAATTGAAGATGAACTTGACAGAGTCGAGCGCATTCTTGCCACCGAGCGTGCCATCAAACTTCATCCAGATACTGTCGCCGCGACCATCGCCGTCGCGGTCAAAGATTTGCGCAAGCTCGATCTGCGGTACCGGCGGCAGCTGGAAGTTGATGCTGTTCCAGATTGCAGTGTTACCTGAAGCCTGGCCCTTCACATACAGGGCGCCGCCCCAAAGTTCGCCGACAGCCTTCACGTAGAACGAACCCTTGCCGTTTACGAGCTTGACTTCGGTAATCGGGTTACCCAGCGAGTCGCAAGGAATCAAGGCGGCATCGTTGGTGGTCGGGTAAACGATATTGTCGTTGGCCCAGTCTTCGGCATATTGCACATAGACCTTGTAAGACTGACCCACCCACATCACAACATTCTTGTTCATGTTGAGCGGCAAGGAATCGCTACGAACAGTAGAACCGAGGACCTTGCCAGTGGAGTCGGTGTACACGATGTTCGGCAACGCGTAGGCGCCCACCACAAAGTACACGTCCTTGTACTGGGTGTTGTCGGAACGCAGCGTTACGCGCAGGTAGTACGTGCCCGGAGCAAGTCCGCGGTTATCCTTGATGGATTCCTTGTCGATTCTGAAGGAATCGAATTCCTTGTTCACGGTAATACCGCCGAACCACATGCCGGCCGTATCGAGTTCTACACCGTTAGAGGGCAGGTTACCGCCGAACAGCGTAAAGATGGAAGAACCGCGTTCCAGCGTGAGTTCCTTTCCGCCTTCGGTAAAGTCGCAGGCGAGCTTGTTCTTGCGGATCTTCTGCCAGACTTCCCTGTCGATCACGGACGGGTCGTTGGTCGGGTTCTTGAGCATAATGCTTGCTTCGGTCTTCAAGTCGATCGAAGTGTGCATACGGAAGTTCGAAGAACTGGTATGGCGTTCAGCGTAGAAAATATGGAAGGGATAGGTTTCACCCGGAGTAAGGCCGAGGGTATCCAGATCCACGGCACCGCGCACCTGTGCGTGCTGGCCGCCAATGTCCACCACCAGTTTGTTGTTAATGAACACCCACACGTCGTCATCGCCCAGGAAGTCGAAGTACTGGCCCGGAATGTATTCGAACGTGGCGTGTACCTTCATGGTAAAGCCGAAGTTGTGACGCTTGTTGTCGCTACCGCCAGTCAACTGGTCGAAATAGGGGTTCGGAATGGTACCGGCCTCGTCGAGGTACTGGAAGTCGTCGAGCAGGAACATGCCGCCCCTGTTGGCTTCGTTACCCTTGGAAATTGCATCCTTCGAAATTTCGGCCAGCCAGAAGCCCTCTTTATCCATAGAGATGTAGAGGTCGCGGCAAGTCATGTTGGTGAGCTTGTTGCCCTGGGCATCGACTGCCAAGGATTCCGGCACAAACCAATAGGCCAAATGATCGGTAATCGTACACTTTTCGGGGAACGGAGTTGCCGGAACCGGGACGCCGTTCGGACCGAGCTGGGTGTCGACCATGCCAAGCATGGGGCTACCGCTACAGCCACCGGAACCGAAGTCTGCGCTAATGCCGTATTCAGGGTTTCCGTTACCACGGACGCCATCGCCCTTGCTGCCATGCAGCCAGTCGAACATCATGACCGGGAGTTTCTTGACCGGGCAGTCACCCAGAATGCCGGCAGGGTGTTCCGCGTAAACGCCGGGTTCGCCTTCCTGGTTGCCCTTGACCCAAACGGTATCGCTGAGGGCGGCCACGGAGTCGAGCTTGATTTCAGTTGCAATGGTGGGTTCAGTAGCCGTAAGACCATTCGCACCGACAAAATTGCCGCCGATGGTCTGCTTAAAATAAACCCCAAAGTTTTCGGCGGGGACCTTGACAGCCGCAATAAACCATCCGCAGTAGTTGTCCAGCGGAATCATGGCAGTCGGGGCGCCATCCACGTACACCTGCGCGTTGGTGTTGGTCCAAGGCGTAAAGAAGGCGACAACCTTCATGCCTTCGCCAACGGTGACATCGCCACCCGGATTGTCTCCTCCCGGGTTGCCCGGATTGTCGCCGCCCGGAATGCCCGGATTAACGCCGGGGCCAGTGGGAGTACGGCCACTGGTGAACGACCAGGTACCATCGTTCGAAATGGTGATTCTTGCCTGCTGCGAAGTCGGGTACAAGTCGCTAAAGGAAATGCCCTCCGGGACTAAAAGGGTCTGGCAGTCGACATCGCTAAAGACATACAAGTCGTAATTAGGCAAGGTCCTGCGACTATCAATATTGAATCGTTGATCCCGCTGAAGGCTAGAGCATTCCTTGACCCAAGAATCTTCTACATTGTTGTAAATAGCGTAATAAAGTTCACCTTCGTGAGTAGCTGTAAGCGTATACGTCGCCGCGAAAGTCACGGGGACAAGCAAAGCGAGCAACTGAGTTGCTCTCTTGAATAAATTACACCTCATCCACATCTCCTAGGGCCATAGGCCTAACTGTACGTACTTTTACAATATTGTATTGTAGAAATAAATTTTTTTTTCAAAAAAATCAACTGGACGAGAACGGAAAAGAGTTAATTCTGCTTAACAATCGTGTAAAGGGCGTGTTTTGGGGACAAAATTCCCGAAAAAGACAGCGTTTTTTTTTGAGAACAAAAAAACGCCCTTTCGGGCGTTTTCCAAAAAATTTGCGATTTTAGCCTAAATTCCGAGGTCGATAGCGTTCACCTGGCCGCGGCGCACACCCCACAGGAAGTCCTGGGTGCGGTCGGTAATGACCTTGGTGTTCACCTTGATACGGAACTTGAGGCGGGCGATGTAGACACCCGTGGCAGCCAGCCGGCCGCTATCCGAACGCATGTTCCAGGCCAAGAAGAGCCTGCCCTCGTTTTCGAGGCAGTTCTTGGAACCGTTTGCCTTGAAGATGTCATCGTTACAGGTAATGATGCCGGAATGGCTGTTCACGTAGTGACCGAGGCTAGAATAGTAGATCGCTTCGTAACGCAATTCGGTCTTGTCGGCGACAGAGCTTACAATCTTCTGGACATCGGCCGGAGTGCCGCTCTGGTAGTTCTTCAGGTTTTCCTTGTTCAAAAGGCCGTTTTCGTAGGCGTCCACGATTACCGAGTTCAAGCCGAACTTCTTCTGGGCATCCTTGATCGACATTTCGCCGGATTCCACCTTGGCGATAACTTCTTCGATGGTGTAGGTGCGCGGAATTGTACCTTCCTTTTCGGCAGCCTTGGCTTCGTCCTTGTTGACGAGCTTGCCGTTGTCCGGATTCTGGACAGCCTTCACGATTTCGGCGATTTCGTTTTCCACGAGTTCGGCCATGTCGAGGTCGCCCAGGTAATGGCCCTGCGTGCCGTACTGTGCAGCCACCTGTTCGGCGGTAGGCACCGTTTCACCACCCACCAACTTGGGCACGGTCGCCTCTTCGCTACGGATAATGGCGCGGGCGCTGTCAAAGGCTTCAGATTCTGTCGAGAGGCTTACCACCTTCGGGCTGGTTACCGTCACCTTCTGTTCGCCGGTAATGCGAATCCAGGGGTTCAGTTCGTGCGGGCCGACCCCCACAAGGTCAAGCGCCATGCCGAGCTGAGACGGCGGCATAAAGCGCACGGAGTCTCCCACGGCGGGCACCACGTCGGTATCGAGGCCCTTCGGGAAAATCAACTTCCACGCGTTTTCGGGAGTGGTCAAGATATCGCTTGCGCTCTTGACGGCGCTGTCTTGCACGTTGTTTTTCCAGCAGTGGAAGCGGAAGAATTCGGTGTTTGCATCGGAGCCGTTAACGCCTTCGCTAAATTCAAGGGCAAGTTGTGTGTTGCCGTCCTTAAGGTACGAGACTTCGGCAGCGACAATAACAGGGCCGACCTGATCGGTGAGCGAGCCGTCTACCGGGAATATGGAAGGCTTGCCGTCATCGCCGGTATAGGTGTACCAGATGTTGACCAGGCTGAACAAGTCGCTAGAGTTCGTCCTGCGTCCGGTAAAGATGGACGGTTCAAAACCAGTCCCTTCGGCGGAAAGTGAAATGGAAATATCACCGACCTTGTATTTGCTGATCTTGTAGGCGACCTTGGTCTTCTTGTAGTCTTCGTTTTCTTCTTGGAAGATATACTTGACAGAGTCGATGACCGTGCGGTTGTCGATAGCCTTGTTCAGCTTGATCCAAATGCTGTCGGCGCGGCCATCGCCGGTGCGGTCGTAAATGTAGGCGGCCTCGATTTGCGGAACCGGGGGTACGGCAATATTGATCTTGGTCCAGTGAATTTCCTTATTCTTGGCGCCGGCAGTAGTCAGGGTAAGCACGCCGTCGACCACTTCGTCGGTCGCCTTTACAAAGAAGTTTGCGCGGCCTTCCATCAACACGATTTCGGTAATGGGCTTGCCAGTAGAATCGCAAATGGTCAGATTCGGAGTCGAGGCCTTGACTTGCACCGCGATGCCGCTGTAAATGGAGGCCCATTCTTCGGCGTACATGATGTGCACGGGGTAAGAGCGGCCAGCCCACATTTTTTCGGTCTTGTCGAGGTTAATAGGCAAGGTATCGCTAGACACGTCGCGGCTGAGTTCGTTACCGAAGGCACTCCAGTATTCCGTAAAGTGAATCGTATCTTGCGTGTCGAAGTCTACGATAAAGTAGGTGGAATCCTTGACGCTTGCAAACGCGAGGTTCGGCAGTTCGTAAGGTTCAATGGTAAACGGAATATCCTTGTAGTCATCCGGATTGCTCTTGAGGCGAACGCGAACATAGTAGTTTCCCGGCGGCAGGGCTTGCGCCTTCGTGATCGCCTTGGTATCGATGGTGATCATGGTGAAGTCGTTTGTCACGGTAATGCCGCTGTAGTAAGCGGAATCGAGTGTCTTGAGGGCGACGCCGTTCTTGTCGAGGCTCTTGCCGTAAAGGGTAAAGTTAGACGGGCCGCGTTCGGTGTGCTGCTTTTCGGGGCTTGTAGAGAAGTCGCAAGCGAGAACCGTTTCGCGCACGATCTGCCATACTTCCTTGATAATCAACTTCGGGTCATCCGAAAGGTCGGTCAGGAACATGCTGGCTTCGGCCTTCAAGTCCATGGAGGTACGCATCTTGAAGTTCGATTCGTTGCGGTGACGTTCGGCGTAGAAGATGTGGAAGGAATACGTTTCGCCAGGAATTAACTTGTCTGCAGGATTGTTCTTGCCGATGGTGTCGAGTTTGACCTTGCCCTCGATCTGCGTATGCTGACCGCCGATGTCCACCACCAGCTTGTTGTTGATGAACACCCACACGTCGTCGTCGCCCAGGAATTCAAAATACTGACCGGGCACGTATTCAAAGGTGGCCTGGATCTTCATGGTGAAGCCGTAGTTGTGCGTCCCATAGTCAGAGGAAATATTGTCGTACATGGGGTTCGGCACGGTACCGGCCGAATCGAGGAACTGGAAGTCGTCCAAGAAGAAAAGACCTCTTTCAGGGCTTTCCGTATTTTTCTGGCCGAACCAGAATCCGTCGTCGGTCAAGGAAAGTTCAAGGTCACGACAGGTGGCGTTGGTGTAGCTATTGCCGGCGGCATCGGTTGCGACAACTTCGGGCAAGAACCAGTTGCCGAGGTGTTCTGTAACTTTGCAGTTGCTCGGGAAGTTTGCAGCAGGAACAGGAACGCCGTTGGGGCCCAGTTCTCGTTCGACCATGCCCTTCATAATCTGGTGACCATTGTCATTCTTGCATCCACCGGTACCGAAGTCCTGGCTTGTGGTGCCGGCCTGGGCCTTGGTGTTTTCTTCGTCGCTGCCATCGCCATGCAGCCAGTCGAACATCATGACCGGGAGCTTCTTGATGGGGCAGTCGCCGAGTTCGCCAGGGAATTCCGTATAGAGTTCGGGTTCGCTGTACTTGGAACCCACAATCCAGACGGTATCGGAAATTTGCAGCAGGGAATCCAGCTTGATTTCCTGTTCCACGGGGATTTCTTCCTTGGAGGCGCCTTCGGCACCGATATGCAGGTCACCGATGGTCTGCTTGAAAGAAACAAAGGCGTCTTTGGGGGTCAGTACGGCGCGGTATTCGAACCAGCCGCAGTAGGGACTACCCACCGGAGTGGTATAGTCGGCCTTGCCGTTCAGCATGATGACCACACCCGTATTGCTCCACGGAGCAAGGAAACGGATCGTCTTCTTGGCAGGTTCCACAATGACCGGTTTGGTCGTTGACTTTGTCAACGTGCCGTCGGGGTTAATCTGGAGCCAAACCTGGAACACCTGCTGGCTGTCTACGCCGTTCTTGTACTCGGGGAACAGTTCGGCGAGGAAGGGTTCATGGCCTTCGTTCAAGTACGAGGCGCAGGTATCCTTGCCCTCGGCGCAGAAAGATCCGAAACGCAACTGGCGCACGTCTTCTCTACCCTGTCGGTCGGAACCTTCAAGACGTTCCTGAGTGAAGCAAACTTTAAACGTACCGTCGTCTTCTTTGCTCAACTGCTTGTACTTGAAATTGGCTTCGTTATCGGCGTAGAAAAGGTTATTGCCATCGTAAATAACATGGGCTATGGCAACACAGTCCTGCGCAAATGTGTTAACAACTAAAAGGGCCAAGCATAATGCTAAACCCCGGAAAAAGTTTTTGCACTTCATCCGTTCTCTCCATAAATGTCCCACACACAAGACACAACCGACATAAAAATAGGTTTTTTCGCAATACCTATCTGCAAATATTCCTTTACTAGGTGGTCTTTTTGCGAATTCTATAAGATTTATTGAGAAAAGTTCAATAAAATCCACTAATTAAATACAAAAAGCGAGGCCTGCGGGGTATCAAAATCCTAATTTTTAGGAGGAATTTACAAATCAACAGGAGTTTTTTATGAATCGAGTTTATCTGGTCGCCTCCGCCAATATGGAAGCCAAAGTCAAGGAAGTCATGGACGCAGTTGCCGGTGCCGGCCTGATTGCCGCAGCCTACAAGCCTTGCGTAAACGGGGCAGACGCCGTCAAGGAACTGAAGGCCCACAATTCCGCCGTGCTTATGGAAAAGATCGCGGCCGACTTTCTTTCGCAGGACTTTGATTCCGTAGACGCCGTGGTTGTCGAAGGTGCCCAGGGTATGAGCGATGTGATGGCCCAGAAGTACAACGATACGCTCGCAACCGCCCTCGATGCAAAGATTTATTCCGACAACGAAGACGCTGACCTGTTCTGCCCGAACCGCATTCTCTTCTGCCCCAAGTGCCTCGCCAAGGACCTGGCCGCAGAACCCGCCGAACGCAAGACCAGCCAGGCCATGTTCCGCGCAGGCCTTCTGTTGAAGGCATCCAAGGCCAAGAAGCGCATTGTGCTCCCCGAAGGTTCCGAGCCGCGTACCGTGCAGGCCGCCAAGCTCGTGATCGACCGCGGCATTGCCGTGCCGGTACTCATCGGCAAGAAGGACGAAATCCTTGCCGTCGCCAAGGAACAGGGTGTAACCCTCCCTGCTGATATTGAAATTATTGAACCCTCTGCAGAACTTGCCGAAAAGTACGTGCCGACTCTCGTGGAACTCCGCAAGTCGAAGGGCATGACCGAAGACCAGGCCCGCGCAGCCCTCGCCGACAACGTGATGCTCGGCACCATGATGCTTAAGATGGGCGAAGTCGATGGCCTTGTTTCTGGCGCCATCCACTCCACCGCCGACACCTTGCGCCCGGCCCTGCAGGTGATCAAGTGCGCTCCGGGCGTGAAGTCCGTGAGCTCCGTGTTCTTTATGTGCATGCCGGACAAGACTTACATTTACGGCGACTGCGCCATTAACCTGAACCCGACCGCCGAAGAACTCGCCGGCATTGCCCAGCAGTGCGACGACACCGCCAAGGCCTTCGGCCTCCCGAGCCGTGTCGCCCTCCTCAGCTACAGCACTATGAACAGCGGCAAGGGCCCGGATGCAGACCTCGTGCGCGAAGCCACCAAGATCGTGAAGGAAGCCCGCCCCGAAATGCTGGTGGATGGCCCGCTGCAGTACGACGCCGCGACCGTGCCGAGCGTCGGCTCCCTCAAGGCCCCGGGCAGCACCGTCGCCGGCAAGGCAACCGTGTTCGTGTTCCCGAGCCTCTCTGCAGGTAACATCGGTTACAAGGCGGTGCAGCGCAGTGCCCATGGCACGATTGCCATCGGCCCGATGTTGCAGGGTCTCGCAAAGCCGGTGAACGACCTTAGCCGCGGCGCCCTCGTGGAAGACATCGTTTACACGATTGCTTTGACCGCTGTCCAGGCGGGTTAATTAAAAATTTAATTTACATACAAAAGCAAGGACAACTCTATTGAGCGGTCCTTGTTTTTTCAGAATCCAATCAAAATTTAATCCCTTATGCAGCGGATAGACAAATAATCCCAGGTATCGTAGTACGTCATTGTCCGCGCCGTCAAAGTCTGCGTTTCAAAAAACACGCCATTCATAGTATAATCATCATCCGTTCCGCGGCTACTTGTCCATAGCAAAGCAACGTAGCCATCATTTTTCTTTCCGCCAAGGCCGTTACTAGCAATCCCCGAAACAGGTATTGGCAGCAAAGTAAAGCCACAATCGTCTGTCCCATTAGAAAGTTGTCCCGGATTCATGGGAGTCCATCCGGCAGCAGCCTTTAGGCGCATACCTGCACTATCGGCGCTCCCAACGTTATTGAAAAGTTCTTTCCATTCATCGGAACTAGGCAAATGCCATCCTGTGGGACATGCAACCAACGCATTCTGCATCCCGTAAATACGACCCTTCAATGAACAAGTATCTTCTGCACACCAAGATCCATCGTCATAGTTCAGATTCTCGGCCATCCACACCTGATTTCCAATAATCGTGTACTTATACACTTGACCGTCTCGTACATCCGTAAACGTACCACGCATATTTTCTGGACAGACTACAGATGCATCGAATACATATTCCGCAGAGGAACCATCATCGGAACAAGCGGAATATAGCGAAGCAAACAACGCCGCAAAAGCAATTAAGCACTGGTTCTGACATTTCATATTATTCACCACGTCAAATATTTAAAAATCAAACAATGTATCAGGGGCCTTATCAGATTTTTGCATACGAAGGATTTCTGTTGTCACTACACTCTCGTACCCATTCACAATTACCGACACTTCCATCTTTTTCATTTTATTGTTAGCATCGTAACTAAAAACGGTCAAAGTGTTCGCCCGCCCCTTTACGGCCTCAACCTTCTCAATGCGATTCTTTTTTTTGTTATAATAAATCGTCCCAGCAGAACCTTGTATTGTATAAACATCTTCTGAATAAAACTTGGGTTCACTCCATTCACCAGAATCTAGCGGATTAAAATTAGCATAAGATTCAGATTTTAACGATTCTTCATTGTAATCCACAATTTGAGTCTTACTTGTTTTCAAATCTACGATTTTCATCTTGCCTTTATTCACAATGCTCCGTTTTTTTAAGAAATTGCTTTTAATTTCAGTGTAGCTCTTACCGGTCCCTTTTTTGACCATATAAACATCAGTCTGCTGATACACACTTGGTGCCTTCACCGTAACGCGAAGATTCATCTCAACAGAATCCTGCGGTATAGCATTCTCTTTAAGAGCAACCTTAACCTGTTCTAAAGTCAGAGCAAATGATTGAGTGGCTAGGAAAAGAAGAAGGAAAAGTTTTTTCATATTCAATCCTTTAAGCAACGAATGGACATTTTAGGATGAGTCCACCCAAAATTAAAACCATCTAAATCAAATACACAAGAATAAGAGAATTCCATATCATGAGCCACAGATGTCCAATATAACGAGAGTTCATATTCAAAAGAAAGATTTCCATTCATAAGCCAATACCCAGCAGGCAATGAACTGAAATCACAATCATTGCTCCCCGGCAAATAGCGCGGTCCAAAACTATCGGAACTGTATAATCTAGAAGCCGCTTTTTCTAATCCACCCATACTTTCTGCCAATTGAGTCCACTCTTCAATAGAAGGCACATGCCAACCAGCAGGACAAATTGTATCTAACAACTCTTGGTCAAAAAGACCCAAATTTTCAGCATCTTCATGCAACGAATAAAACCTTCCGAATGTATCGCAATATCCATCTATTTCATCGTAGCACAAACTGTAAGGTGCATCGAACTTCAGGTTTTCGGCCATCCATACCTGTTTGCCGATAGTCGTGTATTTATAAACCTGGCCATCGCGAGCGTCGGTAAAAGTTCCACGATTCGGTTCTCCGTAGGCGTTCATACCGTCTGCCGGGCAAACAATGTTTGCATCAAAGGTATCGGTAGGTTCATTTGCAGAAGAACTATCTTCAAAGCACGATGTTAACAACAAAGCCCACAAACCAACACCGATAAACAAGAAATTTGTTTTAATTTTCATTGTTATAACCTCTAAAGCAAATTTAACTTTTTTTTAATTTAATAGACTCCACGAGAGTATCTCTGTTCCCTTACGGAGTACAATGAAACTAGAAGGTTGCAGGCTATTCAAATCTATTGTCACAGAATGTTCACCAACATTCCATATACCCTTGTACAAAGTCTTCAGCGGAATACCGATGGCATTCACCGTTTCAAGGGTGTAGTAGCCGTTTTCCTCGATATCCACATAGATGACATCGCCATCTCTACGCACAAGGTCTGCATAAGTTTCTTTGGTCACATATTCCGCACTGAATTTCGGTTGGGGCACTCCACCCCACAGCAAGTTACCACGTCTATCCAACACCACTATAGAATCCGCTTCAACCATTCCGGAATTGTTCAGGTTATGGTGCGAGGGATCATCTGCAGCGTTAAAATCATTTGTCCTGTTCGGATGATGCAAGGCAAACTGAACGCCGCTACCATAATCGGACTTGTCACCGGAATTCAGAATAACATCGTACATGAACGAAATATAGTACAAATCACCACCCGCATTCACCTTACTGTTCGTGGCAAAGGCACTCCAGTTAATATCCAAATCCGTCTTTGCGGTATCCCTAAAGTAATAGCGCATCTCAAAGCCATCTACAGGGGCGTTACCGATATTTTCGACATACGCCGCAATATCGCTCACGCTAGACGAACCATAGCTGTTGTCTTTAGCCATTACGCGAACCTTGATTTTCGCCTTCTGCATCGGGCCGTCTTCATCGTAGCAAGCAAACTCATTGAGCAAGTTCCCTTCGCCATCCAGCAAGGCTACGCCTGTTGCCTCGACATATCCGGCTTCTGCACCATTGAGATAGCTCGGGTCATCCGTCTTGTCCCAATACGGGAAATAGTTGTTTGGCGCGGTAAGACGATGCAAGCCAATCAAGGGCCCCTGACCAGAATACACCGTACCGTATGCCGCAATGGCCTCCGGTAATGCGAATTCGGCATAGAATACAGAACCGGCATCGTTGACAACGCTCATAGGAGCGTTCGGATAGAACGAAACCGCATTCACGTTTTCACCTTCGCCCTTGTAATAATAACGGATTTTCGCATTTTCTAACGCTTGGTCAGTTTGGTTACGCATGTCGAAACGTACCTGAGCCCATTTCTTGTCATCCATGGCTTCGTATTTCATGAACACCTTGGCTTTAGGTTCCGGATTGGTCCAAGATTGCTCATTGTAACCAATCTGGTTGCCGTCAATATTCGCGCTTGTGCTAGCCAACGCCAACGCAGCAATACCGAGATTACCCAACGGACGAATACCGATTTCGTTGACGCCCGTTTTCAGGTTCAAGGTAACGCCTGCTACTTTTTCACTCTTCCACAAACCCGTAGAGGTCAGCTTATACGTTCCGGTACTATTCCCGTTGACAAAGATTTCCACCTTAGAATCTTCAGAAACGTAGTTCCGATGTAGTATGTAAAGAGAATAATTGTCAGATTTTAAATCCGCATGCCAAGTCATTACACCACTGTTGTCAGCCGACTTCTGGCGGAGATAAGCCTTACCTGGAGCCGAGCAGGACTGATCAACAATCAGGCCATTCCTGTCGGCAAGCGCCACAGCACGAACAGCCCCAATATTGATTGTTTCATCACTAAGAATTCCATTATAGATACCCTGAATTTGAGTTGCCGTAAGAGCAGAAGAATAGAAGCGCAAATTGGAAATATTACCCACAGCACTGCGCAATTCTCCACGCGCACCGATAGAAAGTCTTCCGCTTCCACCATACAGAAGTTCACTACCAAGTCTTACAGTCTCAACATATTCGCCATTCTTGTACAGACTTACATTTTTCCCGTTTACGACAACAGCAAGGTGTGTCGGGATATTGGCATCACGCTTTGTATTGAAATAATACAACTCGTCACCAACCTTAAGGAAATAACGATTATAGGTTCCGACGCCAAACGTCCATTCATTTTTTCCAACAAAGCTAAGAATAGCCCAATTAGCATGCTGAGTGTTACCGGCACTATAATTGAACTCGAATGTAAACGGACGCAGGGAATCCAACTTAGCCAATTTGTATTGACGACTACTTGCAGAATCCGCAGCCTTGAACAAATGCACCCCATACCGGCCATTCCACGGATTGTCAACAGAAGTAAGGTCCATATGCAGTCTTTGAGGTTTATCCTTCGTCATCAACTCATAACCAATTTTACCCGATCCTTCGGCAAACGGATACCACAACACCAAAGACAACGGGTAAGGATACAGTTTTTCGGTCTGCTTCACAACTTCGTCCGAATTATGCCCCTTGTCCTCTACGATAACCTTGATTGTGGCCATGCATCCAACGCAGCTGTACAGGCTTTGCTTATCCACCATAAAGTCGTACACCGGAGCTTGATTTTCTGGAATAGTCACACTGTGCAGGAGGTTTCCACCCAAGAACAATTCCATGGTAGTCTTTGAAACACCACTGCCAGATTCTTCTATTTCCGTTTCCACATGAACGACACGTGAACCATCCTCATTTTCAGAAACTGAGGTTTCCAGGTTTTCAATAACAGGGGCAACAGAATCAAGCCTTACGACCGGACCAAGTTTTTGTTCCGTATTGCCATCGATGCCATAGAACACGACAGAGGACTGATACATAGAATCCAGAGCATACATGTCCGTATTTTTCGCGGTCCACACAATCGGCCTAGTAGAGGCACCACGATGTTCCGCAGACACATTACCTTTTGCGTTTAACTGTAAAAGATAGTTGCTCCTTCCCGTACACAGATACGGGAATTCAAGCCATCCATTTGCAGTACCCATCCAGAGTGTATCCATCCAAAGAGTGTCCATTTGGCTACAAGAAAACTGCTCTATCTTTTCAGGAATGGAATCAGCGACCATAATGCTATCCGCTTTCAACGAATCCAAGATTACGAACTCTGAGAAAGTCGGCGTCTTAGCATTGATTCTCACAAATTTGCAAGAATGCTGCCAATCGGAAGAGTCACAACGATTAAGATTAGCATCAAGTAGTATTTTTTCATTGCCAATTTCTAGCGGAACAATTTCCGGTTTCCGAGGATCCAACTTGTAAATTTTCAAGTTGCTATAATCGATACCATCATCCACCAAAGTCTTTACAGAAATATCCACCGTAACAAGCGGTTCCTTTCCTTCAGGGAACTTATGCGAAGGCTGTATCTCCAATACCGGCCCCACAGGCACCATGTTCCGGAACAAATCGCAATCGTAACATTCCTTCGGATCCATGGTGCGTACGGTAACATCTTCATCCTTTTCCCAAGCATTTTTCTCAAAATGGATATTGACATTGCCGTACATGGAATAGACAAAACCGCCATCGCTAGCCACAACGCGATTACCGACATGAACATCCAACTGACGATAATAGGTCATATCACCCAATACACTATAAGTCAGGAAGAAAGACGTATTACCCTGGAGTTCATTCACGTTCATCGTCGCCTCTATCGGCAATTGTTTGCCATCCCCAACCTTGAAGCGCATTCCATTCCGGATGTAGGAAATATTCCAATCGCTGATGTCGTATGGGACACTGCCGCGAAGAGTCACGATTTCGTCTTCGCGGGAAGCATAGATATCCTTTGAATTGCGATTTATGGAGAACTGCTTGGCGGCAGAGTTATAACTGGCTTCAAGATACGGATGTGGCGTCAAGGAAGTGTCTCCCAGCATTTTTCGCTTGTATATACCAACCGAAACCGACTGGTTTTTCGCCCACTTTGATACAAGGATTGTATCAGCAGGATCCTCACTCTGGGCAACAACACTTGCAAGCGGAATATTTTCACTTCGCTGACCATCGTTCAAACTTCTCTTAGATGTATAAACTGTATCATTGGAACGGAAGAAATTAACCAGCGTTGGTCCAACCGCTTCACCTTTATTGAATATCGTATATAGGCCTTCTTTAGGGTTTGACTTTGATGTATCGATTGTCCAAGTAGAATTCGTGCCAAGTAATTTAAGAATATAAGAATCAATATTGACTTCACGGAACAGTTCTCCACTGCCAACGACATTACTCTTATCGATGTCGATTCTCCAATCATTATTTTGATCGTTCCAGTCTTTTTGACAGTCCACCTTACGCGACCCCTTACCAACCACGGAGGCATTCCTAGGAGCAGCAATTCCAGTCAAGCCGAAAGAATCAACACTTGCATCTGTAAGCGGATTGCGGATATGTCCAGTCCCTGTAGTCAGGGTATCTATCCATTGCGACTCGTTCCAGTCGTTTTGACTATAATGAACATAGGACACCCACTTGTCACAGCCATAGAATTTATAACCACCGGACGTATCCGAAGAACAACCTTCTGATTTGAAAGGATACGGAATTGGACCAGGAGCATTTTGTACAATTTGCGCACGCTTGGCATCGGGCAACTTAATCTCAGGAGCCACTTCAAAATAAATGTCGAGGGGATTCTCCTTTCTTCCTATGGTCTGATCACCACCATTTTGTGCAATTTTACTATCGCTATTGAACCTAGACCATATTGACCCATCCCGATTCTTGGCAACAGCCTTATAGGGAACTTTACATTTAGCGCAATAAAAGCGCCATGTATACAAAGACGGATAATATTTCACCACAGAATCCACATGGTTATGAGCGCCAAGTTCGTCATTAAAGAGCAGAGGATTCTCAGGAACCGTATCCATAGGTAAGCGTAACGCTTCAAATACCGTCGGCCCATTGTTAAAAGACCCGTCAGGAACCCAACTTGTACCATTGTAGAAATTAAGGACACCACTGTTTGCAAGTTTCGTTATATAGCCGTTATTTCCATACAGCGTTGTACTTAGTGGATCAAAACGAACATAACGGTTCGCAAGATTGTTTGTACCCCATGCAGGAGGATTCCAATAATTAGAGTCTATTTGAAGCACAAACTTAACTTTTATGTCTGTGCCCGACCCATGATACGAACTACAACCTTCTTCATAATAATTTCTATTGACAAAGTCTGTTTTTCCTTCTACGGGAACAGCTCGAACCTTCATCATAAATGCATGTGGTTTGAATTGTGCGACAACATCTTTATTTACCTCTTTAAACGCTTGATCTGCCCCGCATACAAAATGGGAATCATTTTTGGCCAAAACTGTATCCAAAACATCATCTGTTTCACAGGATGGTTCTAAGTCAGCAGAGTTAGTCAAGCCAGCAATATTTGCCAAAACCTTAAAATTCTTGTTCACGGCTTCATAATATAGTGTTTGGCCCCAATTGTTAAACCAATCTCTCATATAGTTCACAATATTATTGCTGTTCATATATGAACTTTTTTTGTATACACCATCCCACGAGAAGTCACTTACATCAGTGTCAAAAATTGCATTCCATGACACCGATGTTTTATTACCACCAAAACTCGCAACAACAGCACCAAACGAACTCGCGGGCAATATTTTAATAGCAAGTAAAGCATTCAGATTCAAAGTATCATAGCACAACCTATTCTGATTGTATTGGCCTACAGAAATACAAGTATGTCTAAATCCATAAATACGTCGTGCATCTTCGAGCAGTTCGTTCTCCGGATCCAAGTCCATACCAAACTCAATATTCTCACCTTTTTTGAAAAGTTTTTGCTGAACTTGAATATTGTAATGATATTGCTTATTATCTGGAAGATATTTACACTCTTGCGATCCAGCCCCATATTTTTTATAGCGGCCATTATAATCCAAAGTTTCTCCCATTACCAGCGTCACCACTGTCGCCCAGAATTCATCCCTATGTCTACGGATTCCAAGGCTCGGTCGAGTTTTCTTGTACCTCAAGGGATGTTGTAATCCATAAATGTCCCACTCGTAATCAATCGTTCTTTCATTTTCCTGCAACACTGTAGCGCTGATGTTTGCTTTAAGCAAATAGTCGGGCCGTCCCACATAACGGTATTCCCCATTGGAGTCTCGGAACGCTTCATCCATCTTTAATTCGGCAATACGACCCACCGAATCAATTCTGGCTTCCTTAATATTTTCGCCCAAACTTACTTCAAATGGGTACAGCGTATCTATAATTACCCCAGTCTCGTTTTCTACAAGAACATGAACATTGTATGAACCTTCCTTGTAAAAATGGTCCTCTTTTTCACCATTCCACCGAAGAGTCTTCCATTGGTTTGCAGTTGTCGCCACGACAAGTTCACTATCCAACAGCGTACACACTTCCCCGTTTGCAGAATCAAGAATTTTAGCAGTCACATACGCAGAGCGACCCGTCAATTTGAACTGGAATCCATAATCAGCCATTCTTATCGCAGCCGAATCCGAGCCCGAGCCCAAGAAGTTGATGTAATATTTCTCCAGGTTATTGGAAGAAAACTCGATTCCCGTTTTTTCGTATTCTAGGTACCAGGACTCACTACCGCTGACAATATTTCTTTCGTTTCCTTTTTCGTAGGCAACCACGTTTACCTTTGCAAGGCTGCCACTGGGAACGGCGCCATTCACCAAGCCGTTCCAGGCAACATGAGCCTTGTATTTTTCTGGATGGATATAAACAACCGGAGAAAGCGTATCCCTGAACATTACCGAATCAATCGTGGAGGCATCAACCGTAAAGGGATGAGCCGTCTTAAAGATCAAGTGAACACTATCCGCCCCTACATTCCAGATTTTGGTTGTATTATAACGGGGAATAACCACATCTACATACTCATTCTGGACCTTCACACTATCCATGACGAAACCCAAATATTTTACAGAATCGGGCTCCAATGTAGAAAGCCAGTCAATTTCCTTATCGACATATCGAATCGCCAAACAAGGCGTTCTCCTTAAACCAGTTGAATCCGCCCCCATTTTTACACCATGGGCATTTCCTACATAACGGACATGCCATTTATCACCATCATTTTCCTGCCAAATGGAAAGTCCCGTATCCGAAGCTACTGCAGGAGTTCTAAATGGAGAAACCATCATTGGATCAAAAGTCTTTTCAACAGTCCGTACATAAACAGAAGTATCCTTCGGGGACGATGCTTCGATAAAAGCCTTTACTACCCATTCAGATGTATCCGGGACATTCTGCAATTCGACAGAAACATCCTTGACATGACCAGCCACATGGCTTCCAACTGGCGGAACAATCACCAACTTCGGGGAATCCGCCGAATCCGGTAACACGAAGTCATCTACAGAAACAATACGATCACTGGAAATCCATTTGCAGCTATCGCAGCTCCTTACAGAAAGTCTCAAGACATAGCTACCCTTGTCCAATTCGTCCAAGTTCCATACGGCAAGATCCCTTTCCGAAGGCAAAAGGCTCCTATCATATACCAAGTACTCAACGCCTTTCTCTGACCACGCCGTATCCACGCCTTGTTTTTTCCAAAAATTACGGAATTCCCCATTATTGTCGTTACCATGAACTTCGGGATTCGGGGCAACACCCTTAATCAGGATTCGACCCGTATAATAATCAGAACCACCTTTGGGATAGGTAATTTCCGGATAGCGGGTCCCCTTTCCCAAAAAATTCATGTTCTTTCCAAAATTCCCGGCTCCGTCAAAGCACCCGAAATAAACGTACCAGAAGCCATCACTCGTATCCGAGACGGCACTCCTATAGTCAAACTCATAGTTGGAATTCTGACCGTCCTTGCTTGTCGTTTCTGCAACAGGACCTATCCATTTTCCTTCCTTATTATCAACATCCACTTTTACATAGCACGCTAGGTCAGAGCGGTTTCTCGCATCGTCTAGACTTTGCATCAGATGAGCCGTACCATTTCTTAATTCAGCCACATTTCCATACGCAACATCACCAAGAGTTATACCGCGTACCTGCGGAGGAGTTCTGTCTACACGCAACTTGTCAACAATCCGTTTGGAACTCTTGTTACCCGCTTCATCGGTAAGATTCACCTTCAAATCGTAGGTACCGTCTTCAAGCCTGTTAATATCAGGTTCTTCAAAAACAAATCGCCTCAATGATTTTGTCACCACAAAATCCGAGAGGAATCTTTTTGACTTTACATCACCGCTACCAAGTGAATCCTTAAAAACTAATTCTACAACTACCGTTTCAGAATCCCGCCCTAACAGGTTTTCATCAATATCAAAGGATACAACCAAGGTGTCCGTCGCGTTCAAGAGAATCTGAGATCCAGTTTTCTGTTTGGAAAATACCGGCAAAGTCGAATCTAGCGATTCCTTGACGGTTACGCCCTCATTGATAACCTGCGGAGTTTCATTATCAACAAGGATCGTCTTGTGTATAGACACCCCATTGATTCCCGGCTTAAAGCTCGTATCGCCCACCATCACAAGTGACCACGAACTCTTGGCACTATCCTCTACGACATGCGAAAGTGTGTCCATCATCAAGCTGTCCGGATTTGCAAAGTCGTACGCCTGCACATACAAGTCTACCAGACCACTCCACGAAACAAGATTGCCGTTCCATCCGATTCCATAGGAAGATTCTCCTTGATGAGCGCTATTAAGAAGTTGCACCATATCCTTCGTGTTTTTACGAACCATAAAGCTACGTATACCACGCAATGAACGATTGTCCAATGAATCCATGTTCAACACATAGGCAATAACATCTTGATTCGACGAGACAACCTGCGGAGCAAAAACGGAATCAAAGACCAACTTCGGTGCGGAGGTATCCCCCATACAACAACCTGCGGGTTATATATTACATCCTGTTCTCCTATCGAGCCATCATCCTTCAAAGTTTTCACCTTAAAGCCAAGATCCCATTTAAGAGTATAAACAGCATCCTTCAGTGGATGTTTCTTCCATACAGGCGACAAGTCCGCCCAGAACCTATATCGTACGCCATTACCAGGCAAGCTATCCAGCAAGCTATCCACAAACACCTGAACAGTGTCTTTATTCAGCGAATCTGATACAATCAGGCGATATTTTCCCAACGAAGCCCCATATCCCCAGTCATTCGAATAGAAATCCACCGTATCCATTCTAGATACCCGTTCAAAGGATCTGGGCCACCCTTCGTCCATTATGTAATCAACCGCCTGGAACTTAAATATAATCCGCTGGTTGTTGGCCTTGCCAACCTTGTTGACAACATAAATATTGACACTGTTTGCACCATCTTCCTGGATTGCACTAAGCAATATACTGTCCTTCGCATCGACAACACCCCTATTCAAGACATCCTTAGGCCGGAACACAAACACTCCGTCTTTTTGAACCGGCGATTCAAATAATGTATCAATAGCAAATGAATCCCAATTGTTATTTTTCCCACGATAGATATACCAACGGTCCCCGTCGCGTTCAAAAGCAATCTGCATCCGTGCGTTGAAATCCAGCTTAATCAAGCGTAATTCATCAGGCTGGAAATCGTCTATTACAAATCGGTACTCTTCAATAAAATTCCTTACCGTAAACGCATCTAACGCCGCATATTTAGCGTTCTTATAAGTAAAGCCGCCCTTTTGTTCATATTGGACATCTTTAACCATCACAGTGCTGCTATTAGTCAAAGAATTACGGCTGATTTCAGCAAATTCCGATATAGGGAACTGGTAGCCATAAGGAATAGAGTCTCCAGAAATATCATTATAACTCTTGACTTCGCTGAACGTCCTGTATAACGCCAAGGGAACAATATATTCTGCAGGCCCATCAACCCTTCGCACGCTCTGCAAGGATACAACGGGAACTCCAAACAACATACTCTCCACATCAGAACACACAATATCATGAGAAACTCCCTCATGATTATGCCAGGAACACTTCTGCGCCCGTTCCATGGATTGCTTTATGGCAACGTTCTTGACGGTTTTTAAAGAACTTACTTTTTTTACAGCACTTTCTATTTTTGAGGAAATATCTGCTATCAAGGCCACGTTCGCCATGAATTGAGCAGCACGGCAAGCCTTTTCCGCAGCCGGTGTAGCAATATTAGCCGCCAAACAGCCATATTTAAGTCCCTCGTCTATATCCTGCCTTATTTGCTCCAGCTCCCCAACTTTTGAGACGTCCCTCATGTAAGCATTCAATTCCGAATAATCTGACGCTTTCTCCTGAACATAACCACTTAAAGAATACCCTTTACTGAAGACGCTTGATTCCTTGAAAGCCTGGACATTTTTTCCAATAGCACTAAAGGCGGGAACATCAAACGTTCCTTCGTCAAAGAAATTGATTGCATAGTTGGAGAGATTGCTGGAAACCAAGTCCATTCCCTTTTTTAGCTCGCCCTTAATAGACTGCGCACTTTCGCGAAGTTCTGAAATTTTTTCGGAATATTCATCAATAAAGGTCGAATATAGTTCCGACTTATATTTTTCTGGCAAGTATTTATTTGCTATACGTATCACTGTCAATACGGATTTTGACAAATTTTCTTTATTGAACTTCAATTTGCTCAAAGTAGATACATCTCGAATACATTCAGAAATCTGGCCTACGGCGATATTATACCTTGACGCAATTTCATTCGCCGTCTGCATCATGTCTGATGCAAAATCGCCCTCTAGGGCTTTCGAAATAATTCCATCTATTTCTTTCTTTGCTTCGTCCTCAATATTCTTTCCTTTTTCATTAAGCGTACTCACAACCGATTCCGTAAGAACTTTCTGCAATCGCTTTTTGTCAACATGGTTTTTAGCCTGATCAGCAAAATCGGCCAATGTTCGCCGGCCATTGCCTATTGTCGGAAGTCCGTATGAATAAACGTTATTGTACGCCGGATGATCAAACGAATTCAATTTGGAATAAGAGTTAAGCAATTGCGTACTTCCGGCAAAATCGTTTAACTCCAGTCCTTTTTCTTTAGCCTTCTTTTTTACATCATTATACGCACTATCTGTCAAATCTAAATCCTGGGCAAGATACAGCAAGGACTTGTAGGAGTTTTCCTTGTCTTCAAAATATCCCTTGAAGTTCTCTTTTATATTTCCTGCATCTTGGGCCATTCCAAGAACGGCTTCCTTAAGAAGCGACATCATCAAGTTTTCCACGGCATCTCCGCCACCCACAAGATATACCGCCAGCGCCAACGGAATGATATCACTATAATCAGCCACAGATTTAGACTTGTTTAAAACGGAAGACTCGTTTAACAAGGCCTGGTCCGCAAAACCTGTTCCCTCATGTGGCGTATTAAAGAAAATAACATTATCTATCTCTCCTTGATAATCCTTACTCTGGATATACTCGCGAACAGCAAGACCAGCAATGCCTTCTGCAACAATAACAAACCTGGTCGGAGTCATTTCTGAACTCAGGGGGCCTGCGCTTTTAGCCCATTTACTCAAAGCTTCATTAAATACTGATTTTTGCCCCTTGAAAAGGCTATCTGCAGCCTCCGCAGGGCTCATAGAGGCATCATAGGAGTGACAATGAACAGAATTTGCATTTCCGTAGAAACCGTATTCTTTCAAGAACCTATCCATCTGCATTTTGTTCCAGGAATCGGGAGATTCCTCTTTGCACAAGCCAGACGCATCCAGCAATATAGCAAGAGAAGATTGCGATGGACTGACTACAGCGCTAAAGGAACATGCCGCCAACGCCAGCAGAATGTAAACTATCTTTTTCATTTTACGCATATTATTTTTTCATTTATTAATTTGTCAGAATATAGAAATTTTGTACAAAGTACTTTGAGTCCGATTTAAAATAAAAAGACATAATAAATGTCATGAAGGACAAATGTTGCTATTTTTAAAATAGACTTAGCAATTAATCAAAAGGTCCCCTTTATGAAACATAGATTAGGCATCTCATTTGTTTACACAGCATTCCTCGCACTATTGCTTTCCGCCTGTGACGACGGTTCATCCGCGCCCGAGGAGCCCGTTGACACCTTCGATGCGGCGGTGGTTTGCCCGGCAGATGGTATGAACGCTTACGGAGAACCGAACCGTGGCACCTTTACCGATGCCCGCGATGGTCAGGTTTATAAGTACACGACTATCGGCAACCAGGTATGGATGGCCGAGAACCTGAAATTCAACGCACCCTATAGCGTCTGCTACGACAAGATTGAAGGATACTGCGAAACATTTGGTAGATTTTATTCCCTCCACGAAAATGGTGAGTGGTTTGATTTATTTGACCAGGAATTATTGGATACGATTTGCCCCACAGGGTGGCATGTTCCGTCTGTAGACGAATGGAGTGCATTAGCCAATAATATGGGTGAAGGAGCAAAAGCCGTTTCTAGATTAAATAGTTTCAAAAGCTTTGGGGAACACTACACACCTGGTTCCGATAACTGTGGATTCAACTCTTTACCCGCGGGTGCGTTGCTTGAAAACGGAGATCTTGAAGTTGTATATGTAACTTCCGTTTATTGGACTTCCACCGCCAAGGATTTGAGTTCTTCTTATTGCAGTTGGTTTAGTTCAAATGAAATTTCATTTGGAATAAACAGAGCCAAAATGACAATCCGTTGTGTAAAAAACTGATTTTGGCAACCATTCAATCTTATCCGCTTGCAAGTGTTCTTTTACAATCGTTTTGTCACACAAAACAAGGCCGCTCGGTTGAGCGGCCTCGTTTAATTGCATGACGAACAAATTACACGAACTTGTAGAGGTCGGTAATGTCTTCGTTGTTCTTGTCGTAGAACCAGAACTGGTTGATGTGAGCGTGTTCGTCTTCGACCAGGCTGATGCTCATGCCATGCTTGTATTCCAAGTAGTTGAACATGCGGTTGTGGTCCTTGCAGAGCACGTCGATTACCTGGGCGCTTACCACGAGGGTCACTTCGCGGAGCTTGCCCTTGGCCTTGGCGCGTGCCATCCAGCGGTCGATCATGCCGAGCGTGGATTCGAGCGTTGCAATGCGGCCATCGCCGTCGCACACCGGGCAGCGTTCGGTCTTTTCAGTCATCAGGTTCACGCGGACGCGCTTACGGGTGACTTCCATGAGGCCAAACTGGCTGATGGGAGCGGGGCTGATGGGGGCCTTGTCGCGGCGGATTGCCTTGCGGAATTCCTGGTAGACCTTTTCGTTGTCTTCTTCGGATTCCATATCGATAAAGTCGATAATAATCAGGCCACCCACATCGCGGAGCCTAAGCTGCTTTGCGATTTCGTAGCAGGCGTCGATGTTCGTTTCGAGGATGATCTTGCCCTGGTCCTTGCCGTGCACCTTGGGACCGGTGTTCACGTCGATAGAGACGAGTGCTTCGGTCTGTTCGATGACGAGGTTGCCGCCACGCGGGAGCGGTACCTGACGCTGCAGGGAACGTGCGTAGTCGTTTTCGATCTTGAAGTATTCGAACAGGCTTTCGTTAGAGCTCCAGAGCTTCACCTTGTCGAGCTTGTCCGGCGAGAGCACCTTGAGGTATTCGCGCAGGGCGAAGTATTCGTCGCGGTTGTCGATGTACACGTAGTCGGTGTTATCGCTGAAGTATTCGCGAACGGTCTGTTCAATAGAATCGGATTCTTCGTAGATGCAGGTTTCGGCAGGCTGGTTTTCGAAGTTGTACTTCGTCTGTTCCCACTTGCTTTCGAGTTCGCGCATCTGCTTGTTGATTTCGAATTCAGATTCGTTCAGACCGTTGGTACGAACGATGTAGCCCACGTCGCGACCTTTCAGGCGGCGGACCACCTTCTTGAATTCGCGGCGCTTGGCCGGGTCGCGTTCACGCTTGGACACCCCAATGAAGTTGGTGCCCGGCATGCACACGAGGAAACGACCTGCAAAGCTCAGGTGCGTGGTCAGACGGGCACCCTTGGTGCTAATCGGTTCCTTGACCACCTGAACCATGATTTCCTGGCCTTCTTGCAGGATTTCGTCAATCGAGACTTCCTTGGAAGAACCGTCCTCGTCGTCATCGTCGCCATATTCGCGGCGGAGGAGTTCGTTTCTGTCCATGGCGTCTTCTTGATGCAAAAAGCCTGCCTTTTCAAGGCCAATATCAATGAACGCAGCCTTGAGTGCCGGAAGCACCTTCTGGACCACGCCCTTATAAATATTGCCCAGAACTCGGTTAGAAGATACACCCTCGACGACAAGTTCAACGAGTTCGCCGTCTTCCATGATGGCGATACGTTTTTCGTAAGGGGTCTTACTAATCAAAATTCCGCGCTTGCACTTATTTGCCATTAAAGCTCCTAAAAGTAAGCAAAACTTGTTGGACGTCCCTAAGAAGCTTTCCAAAAGTATGGACGCTTCCGAACCCACGTGCTTCTTTTACGGAAAGTACCGCATTTCCACAGCGTAAAGTCTAGGGAACATAAATATAATAAGTTCGTAACCCCATTTCGGATTCCAAAAAATGAAATAAGGCGGAATTTCAAGAAAAAAAGGCAAAAAAGACAGAAAATTACATATATTATTAAACAATAAGAAGAGAGGAATATATGGGATTTAATTTCCGCGGGCTCGCTTTTAAGCAATCCTTGATGATTTTGGCCGCCATCACAATCGTGTTCGGCTTGATTTTTGGCATCATGAGTTACAAGACTCAGAACATGCTAAACAAGATGACTGTCGAAAACGGTGAAGAGACCAGCCGCGCCAACGTGAACTACATCGACAAGCTCTTTAACGCAAGCAAGCTCATTGGCGAGGACTTGTCGCACAAACTGACCGATCACCCCATGACCAAAAGCGACATGGACGACTTTTTGCTGCAGTCGCTCTTTAACGCCCGCAACCTGGTGCCCCAAGTGGTCGCCGTGGTAGTCGCCTACGAACCGGGCATGGGCCCTGAAACACCGAAGGGTGAATACATGAGGCTCGCCCGCTTCAATCACACCGATACCAAGCTCGTGACCGGCGCCAATTACCAAGACAAGGAATGGTACGCCAGCACCAGGGACGGCAAGACATCGCGCTGGCAGGAACCGTTCATCGGTGAATTTGTTCCGGAACCGATCGCCGTCTACACCGTTCCCCTTTTCAAGAAAGACAAGAATGGCGAAGACGTGCTAGTCGGCGTGCTTGCCGTTGACATGTCCATCGAATTCCTGAAAGAAGAAATCGGATCGATTCCTGTTTCGAACTCCGGATACGCCTTGGTTACCACCGCCAAGAACTTGGCTGTGGCGTACCCCAAGGAACTTGCCCAAGGAAAAAGAAACCGCGACATTATTGTAAGGGAAAAGCGCGGACAGAAGCTAATCGATTTTGACCGCAAAGGCCGCGACAGCAGCGGGCTGTTTATCGGTACGGTTGCCGACGGCGAAGAATCGGCCATTTACTACACCACCATCAATTCGACCAACTGGACATTCATGGTCGTGTGGCCCATTCAGAAATACCTGAAAGACCAGAGCGCCATGCGCAGGCTATTCCTGCTGATGGCTCTCGGCGGCTACGGTATCATATTCGTGATTATCTTGCTGATTTCTTTCCGCGTGGCAAAACCGCTGAAGGAACTGGCCTTGGCGGCAAGAAAATTAGGACGCGGAAACTTCGACGTCGCCATTCCAAAAATGAAAGGCCGCGACGAGGTTGCAGAATTTGCATGGGCATTCTCGAATATGCTCACCGAACTTAAGGACAACATCGAAAAGCAAAAAGACATGAAGCGCATCGAGCGCGAATTGGACCTTGCAAGAAACATTCAACTTTCGATGTTGCCCGGCGAAGAACGTGACGAAAACTCCGATGATGACCGACATGAACTGGCCCCGTTCCTGCTACCGGCCAAGGAAGTGGGCGGCGACTTCTACGACTTCTTTAAAATCGACAACGATCATTTGTGCGTAGTGATTGGCGACGTGTCCGGCAAGGGCGTTGCCGCAGCCCTGTTCATGATGGTTGCACGAATAATCCTCCGCACCATGACCAAGAACTTGAAGTCTGTCGTTGACGCTTTCAATAAAACCAACTACGCTCTCGCCAAACGCAACCGGCTGAACATGTTCGTAACGGTCTGGGCAGGCATTATCGACCTGCGTACAGGACATATTGACTTTGCCTCGGCGGGCCACAACCCACCTGTCGTACGACATAATGACGGCTCCGTGGAATTTATTCCCAGTAAGGCAGGGCTCGTGATGGCCGCCATGGAAGACACCGTTTACAAGCAGCAGTCTTATGAAATGAAAAAAGGCGATACGCTATTCCTTTACACCGATGGCGTGACCGAAGCAACCAACAGCGAGAACAAACTGTTCGGAGACGACAGGCTGCTCGAAACAATTAAGAAAAGCGGCGACTTGGACACCGCCAATACATGTACCTTTGTCAAAAAAGAAATCGACAAATTCGTACAGGATGTTCCTCAATTCGACGACATCACCATGCTCGCCGTCAAATTCAACGGAAGCGACGAACCCGTGTGGGAACGCTACGAAAAAACGATTGACGTTTCGGGCAACAACAAGGGTGAACTCAAATCGTTTGTAGAAGACATCTTGACACCAATGGATGGAGCAAAGAAAATGCAAATGCAAGACGCTTGGGAGCGTTATGAAAAGATAGTGGACGTAATCCCCGAAAACCAGGACATATTGACCGCGTTCGTCGAAGGAATTCTTGCGCCCATGGACGGTTCCATGAAGTCGCAGATGCAGATCAACATCGCTATCGACGAAATCTACAGCAACATCGTGAAGTTCTCGGGCGCAACCCGCGTGACCTTGATCGTGGAAGTCAGAAAGGCGACCCTTACCGCAAGGCTCACCTTTATCGACAACGGCAAACCCTACGACCCGATTAAGCAGGCCGATCCCGACATAACGCTTCCGGCCGAAGAACGTGAAATCGGCGGACTCGGAATTTTCATTGTGAAAAAGACGATGGATAGCGTGAGTTACCGCAGAAATGGTGAAAATAACGAACTCGCCATCACAAAAACCTTGTAATATTCTGTAAACTTTTTTAAATTTCTAAGAGAAAGAAGGATTAACCATGCAGATTACAAAGACTAACGATAACGATTCTTTGACCATTGCTCTCAAAGGAAGACTGGATACCTTGACTGCTCCGCAGCTCGATGCCGAAATCCAGGGCAAGCTTGACGGCGTGAAGTCGCTGGTGTTCGATTTCAAGAGCCTGGACTATATCTCTTCGGCAGGACTGCGCATTCTGCTGATGGCCCAGAAGGTGATGAACAAGCAAGGTTCCATGGTCGTGAAGAACGCAAGCTCCGAAATCAAGGAAATTTTCGAAGTGACCGGGTTCTGCGACATTCTGACTATCGAATAACCAACCTATTTAATAAGATTGGTCCGCAAGACTTACCCCCGACCCCGGTCGGGGATTTTTTATTACCGGGGCCGTTGACATGTTTTATGCATATAACTATATTTATGCATAAAAGAAACATGGGGCGCAAAATTTGTGCCAAAGGATATAATAACATGGAATACAAAATTAAGGACATTAACCTTGCAGTGGAAGGCCGCAAGGAACTCGACCTCGCCGAAACCGAAATGCCGGGCCTGATGGCGCTGCGCAAGGAATACGCCGGCAAGAAGCCGCTCGCTGGCGCCCGCATCATGGGTAGCCTCCACATGACCGTGCAGACCGCCATCCTCATCGAAACGCTTGTGGACCTCGGTGCCGACGTGCGCTGGGTGAGCTGCAACATCTTCAGCACGCAGGACAACGCTGCCGCCGCCGTCGTGGTCGGCAAGAAGGGCACCGTAGAAAACCCGCAGGGCGTGCCCGTGTTCGCCTGGAAGGGCGAAACCCTCGAAGAATACTGGGAAAACACCGCCCGCGCCCTCGTATGGCCCGACGGCAAGACCGCAGACCTCATCGTGGATGACGGCGGCGACGCCACCATGCTCGTGACCTGCGGCGCCGAATTCGAAGATGCTGGCAAGGTGCCCGAATTCAACCCCGCTACCGACAGCGAAGAATGGGGCGTGTTCCTCGCCACGTGCCGTAAGATTTTCGAGAAGGACCCGAAGCAGTGGACCCGCGCCCGCGAAACTCTCCGCGGCGTTTCCGAAGAAACCACTACCGGCGTGCATCGCCTGTACCAGATGGCCCAGGCCGGCCGCCTCAAGTTCCCGGCCATCAACGTGAACGATTCCGTGACCAAGTCCAAGTTCGACAACCTCTACGGCTGCCGCCACTCCCTCATCGACGGCATCAACCGCGCCACCGACGTGATGATGGCTGGCAAGATTGCCGTGGTGTGCGGCTACGGCGACGTGGGTAAGGGCTGCGCACAGTCCCTGCGCGGTCAAGGCGCCCGCGTGATCATCACCGAAATCGACCCGATTTGCGCACTCCAGGCCGCCATGGAAGGCTACGAAGTCAAGACCCTCGACGAAGTCGTGAGCATGGCCGACATCTTCGTGACCACCACCGGCAACACCGGCATCATCAGCGCCGCTCAGATGAGCAAGATGAAGCACCGCGCCATCGTCGGTAACATCGGCCACTTCGACAACGAAATCGACATGGCAGGCCTCAAGAAGATTCCGGGCATCAAGAGGAACGAAATCAAGCCGCAGTACGACGAATGGATTTTCCCCGACGGTCACAGCATCCTCGTGCTCGCCGAAGGCCGCCTGCTGAACCTCGGCTGCGCCACCGGTCACCCGAGCTTCGTGATGAGTGCAAGCTTCACGAACCAGACCATCGCCCAGATCGACCTCTGGCTCAATGCTCAGGGTAAGCAGACCGTCGCCGGTATCAAGTACGAAAGCGGCGTCGTGTACACGCTCCCGAAGATTCTCGACGAAAAGGTCGCCCGCCTCCACCTCGAAAAGCTCGGCGTTCACCTGACGACCCTCACCAAGGCCCAGGCCGACTACATCGGCGTGCCCGTCGAAGGCCCGTACAAGGCGGATCACTATAGGTACTAATGAGGTCGCGCTTCGCGCTTTGGGGTCGCTGCGCTCTGAGGCGTGAGCACGGCACTTCGTGCCTTTGAGCTGTCATCCTGAGTCCTTCGACAAGCTCAGGATAAACTCCGTCGAAGGATCTCCCTTAAAAGAACACCCCCGTGCAATTAAAATGCGCGGGGAATTTTTTTCCCTATAATATCAGATCTCGTTTCTTTTCAACAATCTGCCAAATTCCATCATTCTTGACTAGGCGAATAGGAAATCGCCGGCGGCTTTTTATATTTACGCCATGCAGCCATACATCCATCAGTTTGCAAACTTTTTGCGCTTGCACATGGATTCCATTTCAGTGGGTCTTGTCGCGACATTGCTCATCATTTACGGCGGGCATATCAACGCCTATTTCAAAAAGATAACCAAGAGCGTCCCTTTTCTCGGACGATTTGCACTTTTCGTGGTGCTTTGCAGCGCGGGCTATGCGTTCATGTCATCGCAGCTGGTGAAACTCCTAAAGATGTTCCTACGCAGTCAGGCGGACTTACCGCTCATCGGGATTGTCGCGGGAGCTTTTGTTGTGCTTGCGTTCTGCGCCCGCAGCGGAAAAGACATTTAGTCTCGAAAACGCTACCTGTTCCAGCCGGAATGCCCTTCGCCGTAATAGAGGGCGGCGTCTTCGGGGCCAAAGTCGTCGGCCACGGTATCGCGCGGAGAAAGCCACCCGCGCATCTTCTTGATGCGTGCCTTGCGAGCCTCGGCAGCGGTGTCTGCTGAAGTTCGGGCAGCGGGGGCTGCGGCAGGAGTCGCAGCAAAATTCGTGCCAGTTTCATTGTGCTTTTCGTCAAGTAAATCGGCCATACATTAAAAAGATAGTTTAATACCAGCCAAAAAAGATTATTTTAAAAGCATGAGCGCAAAAATTCGTAACACCTTTTCTGCGGCGATGTTCGCCGTCACGGCTACCACCTCCGCCGCGCTTGCCCCGGCTGCCTTCGCACAGGCAGCATCCGACACCGTCTCGTTCGTGAATTTCGAGAATCGCGAAGTCGGCGTGTACGGCAATGCCGAAGCCAAGGAAGACTTCAAGCGTAACGACTACGACAAAAGCTGGTGGTACGCCATGGACAAGAACAATGGCGAAAATTCCAAGGTCGTGTACGACGGCGAGGAACACGGCAACGTACTACAGCTCAAGTACCCCAAGGGTTGCGTGGGCCCGAACGACAACGACACGCCCGCCTGCGCCGGGCAAATCATCCAGCCGCTCGTGAAAACCGCCGACACCATGTGGAGCGCCTACGACATATTCTTCGAAGACGGGTTCGAGTTCCAGCTGGGCGGCAAACTCCCCGGCCTATGCGGCGGCAAGTGCTACACCGGCAACGCCATGCCCGAAACCGGCGACGGCTGGAGCGCACGCATCATGTGGCGCAAAGATGGCAACGCCGTGCAGCTCATCTACTTTATGGGGCAAGAGTCCGTATACGGCGACGACTTCAAGTGGGACTTGAACGGCACCATTCCGCAAAAACAGTTCACCACCGGCACCTGGCACCGTATTGTAAACAAGGTAAGTATGAATACCATCGCCTCTCCCGGCAACGGCGACAAGAACGGCCGCGTGCAGACTTGGTTAGACGGCGAACTCGTGCTGGACGTGGATACGCTCAGGCTCCGCGACTACGACACCGTGAAAGTCGACAAGTTCTACCTCTCCACATTCCACGGCGGAAGCAGCGCCGAATGGGCCCCCACCCACGACTGCTTTATCCGCTACGACAACTTCACCGTATCGACAGATTCCATCGCAGTAAAGGCGGGCGCACCGGACACAACCGCCCGCGACTCCAGCGGCACCGAACGAATTTGGACGCATCGGCAGGACCGCCTAAACGCGACACCCGCCAAGGCATACCGCATTGACGGAAGCTTGATTGGCAGGAGAAAAGCGAATTACGAAGTGAAAGTGGGAAGATAGGTTACACGATTTTTGATCACTTCGCGTAGCCGACGGGGTTGTTCAGCAAGGGCACCTGCGAGTCCGAAAGCTTGAGAAGCTTCTTGATGGCGGGAACGTCCATCGTCATGCGCGGACGGGTCACCAGGCCCATGCCGGCACAGAACAAATTAATATTCTCGCTCACGATTCCCGCGTCGGTTCCCATCGTCACCTTCGCGCGGGCGTCGCTGCTGCCGAACTTGGTCTCGTCCGCAACGATGAGGATGCTGACCGGGGCCGCCTTCGCCCAATCCTGACGGTCGGCAACAAGCCCCCTGTGGTCACCCTTCGCCACCTGCTTCAGGGCGTTTTCCTTGTTCAGGTATTCCGAGACGCCCTTGCTCGTGAACACGAACACGCGGATTTCCTGGAAGTTGCGGGCAGTCGGCGAAGTGAGCTTGCCGTCGGCAGGGCGGTTCACACCGATAGCCGCAAAAAGCAAATTCGAAAGATCCTGGTCAGAGAGCATCTTGTCGCTGAACTCCGTGCCAGAAGCCCTGTCCCAGAGCGCCTCCATGACAGGCTTGCCGCCGGTCTTTGCCGGAGCGGGGAGCTTTTGGAGCTGCGCCATGGCAAGCGTACTGCAGATGAGCGTTGCCATAAGCGTGAGTGCAAAACGATTTTTCATAGGGTATTCCTTGAGGTGATACTCTTAAAAAATAACTTCCCAATAACCAGTTTTGTCACTGCCAACACGCTTCAACACACCTAATCGTTGCAATTTCAATGTATTATCTGCAATTGTCGATCGATTCAAACCCAACAAGCCAGCTAGTTCCGTTAACGTTATTTTGGAGTTTTCAGTAATTTTCACCAAGATATCCTTTTGATTCTTTGACAATTTTACAGTCGGGTTTACAGTCGGGTTTACAGTCGGGTTTACAGCATCCTCATATGGAATGATTTTCCCCTGTTTCCTTTCGGCATCAAGATATTGCCTGCTCGGCGGGCATTCCACCACCAGACCGCCAGAATTCTCTTCGGGAATAGGCAATTTTGCCTTGCGAAGCTTGCAGACGTCGGTGATGTTCTTGTAGCCGCGACCCCAGCTTTCGACATAACCCGCCTTAAAGAACACATTTGCAATATTAGGGTTGCGCGGTTCGGAAGAATGCGGCTTGAACAATTTTTCGACAGGAACATCAACGGGCATCTTTCCGATATTCCAAATGCGAATCTTGTGAGCATAAACGCGAATCTGAATTGGCGTGGGCCTAGTATAATCACGATGAATCACAGCATTCAAGAGCAACTCACGGAATGCCTCCTTCGGGAAAAAGAATGTTTCTTTGCGATGAATGCCGTCATAGCTGATGAGAGCCTTCATGTACTTCGTATAGATGAGATCCATCGTCTTTTCAACCTGCATCACAAGCGAACCGTGAACCTCATCCTGATAGATAATATCCGCATCGTTATCGGCGAAGAACCCAATTTTTATATAAGCGCACATGACCCACTTTTCGGGATCCGGGTGAAAGCACATGACAGCCGCCCTCGTCAAGTAATCATTCTCGAACAACCGCAAGTTTCTCAAGAGAACATCCGTCGAAACATCCAGCGCCTTGCTATCAAGACGATTATGGTCAAGCGCCATTTTCTTGAAAAGCTTGATAGAATCATTATCCAAGTCTGCAACATCCACATGCGGCACAGGAACACTATCCCACGTGCGCCCCTGCACGGCAAGAATCATCTTGTCCAATTCATTGTCCACAACCTCTTGCGTCGTTGAACCGCTCCGCTTATAATATTTTCCGTGATAACTGACCGGGAACGGATATTTCTCCACATCGATTCGAAAATACTTCTTTCCACCTTCGTCAAGAAGGTTCACTTCGCAAATCAAGCCCATGGCTTGCAAAATCTTGTTCGGAATATCCTCCGAAAGCTTGCGGTAATCCTTCACTCCGCAAATTTCGCCATTATCCTTTACGCCTATATAAAGCGAGCCACCATGCGTATTGGCAAACGCGCAAATCCACTTGAGATATTCATCACGCCAGTTCTGTTTGAACTCAAGGTCGTGCTTTTCGTCTTTATCAATTTTCTTGACTTTCATACAGCCTCCATTTAATCGCTTTGGCGGCAGGTTGATGTTAGAGGCATCCCCTTTATTCCGAAAGTCCAGAATAAAAAAGACGCATTTTTCCATTAGACGGAAAAACGCGCCATGCATTAATGTACCTAATATTCAGAAACTTGGCTAGGGGAGCAAGTGATTATTCCGGCGTACTTTGAGCCACCAGTCCGGTGCTAGAGAGCCACCTTTCCGGAAAATGCGGAGCCACCGTTCCGGTCGAAAAGAGCCACCCCACAAACGGTCAAGAAAAACTCTATAATGGGATAGCCCGTCGCAATGCCGCGACGGGTTTTCCAATGGAGGTCACATGACCAAATACCGCGAAATCCTCCGGCTGAAGCATCTCGGCTTCAGCGAGAGGAACATCGCAAGGACGGCGGGCGTATCCCGCAACACGGTGAAACGTGTCGTGGAGGCGGCGAACGCGGCCAGGATTGACTGGACGCATGCCGAGAGCATGGATGACGCGACAATCGAGAAGGCGCTCTTCCCCGACAGGAAACCGGCACAGCCTAGCCACACGATAGA
>NZ_FRBA01000025.1:0-9612 GCF_900142495.1 Fibrobacter sp. UWOV1
GGCAAGCGTTTGCGCAACGGCTTTCGCTTGTTGAAATGAATCGCCTCGTAGACGCGGTGGACCTTCTTATGGTTCCACGGATGCCCATCCTTGCGGATCAGCCTGAATATTTTCCAGAAGCCCTCGTTGGTGACCTCGGCCTTCTGCCGTATCGCAGCCTCAACCTCGGAATCGTCCTTGGTAGATTCGTAGTAGAAGAACGACTTGTGGATGCCCATCAATCTGCACGCCCGAGTAATGCTGATGTCGTGATCCTCTGCTATCTCGCCCGCAATCTCCTTGCGGGCCTCGGGCGTCAGAGTTTTGCAGAAACTCAATTCGCCTCAGTCATATTGGCTCATGCAAGCATGGCCAATGCGACATTCGGCTCTAGAGTTTTTTTTCGATGACCTCGCGAAGAATCTCGTTGTCTAGGGCGAGATTGGCGTACATCTTCTTGAGCTTGGCGTTTTCTTCTTCGAGTTCCTTCAGTTTTTTAAGCTGACTAACCTCAAGACCGCCGTACTTCCGTTTCCACTGATAGAGCGTGGCTCTGGAAACATTGAGTCGCCTGCAGATTTCGTCCGCAGACACTCCGGCTTCAAGTTCGTTTACGCTTTTGACGATTTCCGATTCGGAATGAGTCAGTTTCTTCATGGCTGTTCCTTTGCTACCAAAGGTAGCATTTTGACGCAGGCAGAATTGCCATTTGTCTAGTTATGAACAGTCCTAATTATGGGGAAGCTTACAATATAATCTATTCTTTTATAGCAAAGAATATACATTCCGTATTTCTTCATTCTATAAAAAAACGCTTTATACAGTCCTAAACCTCTTACGAGCAAAAACATATGGTATCATACCCAAAACCGTGGCGTCACCCCACGGTTTCCCCGCCTAGAGGGCCGAGCACAGGATACGAGCGGCCCTCCCGGCCCTTCGGGCTTCGATCCCTAACGCAGACGCAGGATTATCCAGCAATCTCCTTGAGTGCCTTCTGAAGATAAAAGATGGACAGTTGACTGTTTTTCAAGGGCTTCGGAGCCATCAGACACTTCTTCCATTGGTTCTCCGCAAAAGGTAACAACTCTTTACACCAATCCTTTATTTTAACATCGCGATTCTCAATTCGTTTTAAATCGGATATTGCGTGAACAATATGTTTATGCCATCCCAATTTCGGTTCATGAGCAAGAAATTCAGAAAAGAAATAAGTGAAATCCTTTTCTTTCCACACATGGTTCGTTATCAACGAATATACATTACCCGAGTCTGGAATGAATATCTGGAAGAACTTATCTATAGCACGAGTAATCTTTTCGCTATCAATTTTTTCCTGGAATGGTTCAAAAATTGCATTCAGTTTTGACCAGAAAGCATCGTTGTCATCTTGACCATTTTTTGCAGATTCTCCAAAAAAGGAAACATAATAATCCGCTGGTTTCATCTCATAGGATTCAAATTCATCAACATGCTTATTCGCATAATCAAGAATAATTTTTTGGAATTCCGCTTTATTTTCCTTTAATGCACCAATATCAGCAAAATAGACCAACTTATAGTATATCAGATACAAATCGGTCGCATCAAGAATTTTACCACTATCCATCGATGCATAGAAAGTCTTCAAAGCCTCAATTCCATCAGCATCTTCATCGCACATAAAGAAATCACCAACTTTCGACATCCAGTACTTATCATGACCTTCGAACCATATTTCGTCTTGAACAACATTATTAACAACGTCAACTGGAATTACATTTTCTCCAAAGCAACTTTTGAATATATTGATCCAAGATTCTTTGTAATCAATTGACCTTTCACTTATGAAATCAAAGCCTTGATACTTCTTTTTGAAATTATCATATGGAGAATCTTCTTTTGTCTTATCCTGTATTTGGGCCAAATAATTTGAAATGCCTATATCAGAAGCCTTTAATTCTCCAAGATAAATGGAATAACGAAGAGCGATAAACTCCCTTAAGAACAGTTCCGCAAACTCCTGATTATCAAGATACTTCCATATCGAGGTTATCCTTAAGAACCTCTCTAATTCAAGCAAGGCATGCTTCAAAGAACGAAAATTGTTTACACCTGAACGCCGTATAACTTCTTTGATTACAGTTTCATTCTCTTGCAGAATTTTCAACAATCTCGGATCTAAAAACTTATCATCTTTTAACCAAACCGCTAGAATATCATCTATGGTCGTCTGTATATTGAATATTTTTCCAATAACTTTCTCTTGTGTACTAGCAAGCCGATGAAGCGTAGGTCGCTCCACCCGCATAGAATTAGCCTCGTCCCAACGTTCCTTATCTGCCAACAGAATACAGGATACTCCCAAGTGCTCAACATATTCGTTGATATACCCTAAAAGCTCCGGAGCATCCATATCAGTTCGTTCAACATCATCAAAAATGACCGCAAGCCCCTTCTTACTTTTCTTGGCTTTCTTACAAAGCGCATCGTTAAAGAGAGCCATTGCATCACATGCATGCACCCCAAAATCTTTAGTTAAAGGCGTAAGACTAGCAAGCGCCTTAATAAGGCTTATCCCACTTTTAGCAAAATACGAATCTTCTGTTTCCTTCAGGTGCGGGTGAAGAACTTCAAAAATACGGTTCTCAATATCTTCCCTAGATTTAACGCCAAAAAGGCTGATATAGACAACGATCCTATTGACAGAATCCATCAGCCAATCCCTAACTTTATGAACCTTTTGGCCTCCCATATATTTGGAAACAAAATAGGTCTTACCCGAGCCCCAACAACCCGTAATCAAAACAGCATAATCATTAGAGGGTTTTGCAAGATATTCATCAAGAAATTTTTTGATATGTTCATTTGACATATTTCACCCCTTAAGAAGTTTTCCTCTCCCCAGAAAAATAACAAAAACAAATGACAAAAGATGACAAATTCAAAAAGAACTATTCGAAAAGCATGCGTCAAGCTGTTCGAATAGTCTTTCTTCGGAAATTTCAGGGATAATCAATCGTCATCGTACATTACATTCGCACAACTGGGGCATTCTTCTGGTGCTGTTTCAAGGACATCCTTGATAGTGTCAGTGAGTTCTCGCCTACCACAATCCACGATGCCTTTTGAAATCCAGGAATTAGCCAATTTACACGCATCCTGTAGTTTCGACTCATCTACAAGACACCTGTCCCCATGAACCTCACATGTTTTAATTGCGCCTACGCGCTGCAAAATATCTACTGCAAGGCCATAAAGTGCATTTTTGTCTTCGAGTTTATGTTTCATCATTCCCATGACATACCGTCCTTGGTTAAGTGTTTATGGTTTCCCGCCAGGATTACACAAACCTTAGCGAGGTTTAGACCTCCCTCCTGCATTGGAGAAAAGCTCCTATTATGTATATAGCAGGGAAATATCAAATTACCGCAAAAAGCACTACTCCGCCGGCGCGAAAAAGTTTACAAAAGAGCCGACTTTTTGCCCTTTTTGAGCGAATTAAGCCAATTTAGGGCGTCAATCTTGTAAGAATATTTTTACAAAAATCGCCCAATATCGTGACCAAATCTGGTTCGCCGAGAAGGGCAAGCCCCACGAAGCGACGGTGCTAAAGCGGCTTAGCGAAATCGAGATGAGCGACGAGGGCGAATTCCGCAAGGTCCGCAGGGACAGGATTTTCGAAAAGGACTACTTCGACAAGAAATACGGAGCCCTGCCGGAGGTCAGCGACGGTTTCGACTTGATCGAGGCCATGAAGGGGCAAGGGCGTTCCCTGCTGCGCAGGGGCGGGCTCTCGCGGCACGAAGCCGTGGCGTTACCCCACGGCTTCCCCGCCTAGAGGGCCGAGCGCGGGATATGAGCGGCCCTCCCGGCCCTACGGGCTTCGATCCCTAACGCGGAAAGCGGGCAACAAAAAACTTCATCACACTAAAATATTTTTTAATTCACACATTTAGGATTTATACAAAAGTCGTTCATATACTTTTTTTTCAAAATACGACGGATACTCCGATAATATCCTTTTTACCTTTACATCATCAACAAGCAACTGACGTAACATATCTTCCTTTGTTTCTATACCCTTAAAAAGAGTCGATAATTTCAATGCTAGTGTTCTATCGCAAAAACCTATCTCATACAAAACAATCGATTCTATGTTTGGCAACCCGTATTTTATCTGCTTCTGATACAATTGAATTTTTTTGAGTAAATCTTGATTAGGAACATCACCAATAAGGATTTCGACAATTGAATTAACTAGAACAGATCCGTCATACGACAAGCATCCATCAAATATTTCAACAACATGCTCTAAAGTAACTTTTCTTGATCCAATAACTTCATCTTTTAAAATGTCAAATAAATATGCATATGAATTTCCATTAACCCAGCACTGTATAGCATGTAATAATTTTTCACGATTAGGGTAGCCATAAAAGATTTTTTTAGGGAAAAATTTTTCGACAAACAACCCTGAAATGATAGACACAAAGGACTGACACGATTCTACATTCTCTAATATAAATCTATTATCATTAACAAATTTTTCTACCGAGAGAGCAACATTTAAGCCTCTCAAAGTATGAGATAGTCGTTTTAATCTATCTTTTTCAAGTTTCTTTTCTAAAATATTTTCTTTTAGAATTTCAAAAAGATATACAATTTTATCTCTGTCTTCTTGACTACTACAATTCTCATATGCATAAGTTTTGTTCACAAGCTCGATCACATTCAGTTCATCTACTTCTCCACAACAATTACATAGGAAATTATCTATTGTCTCTAAATAGTTGAATCTTTTTTGCAATATTTTCGAGAAATCATTCCTGACAGATGAAGCATTCTCCCCCTTGCAAATTTCATTTGCCACCCAATCAGCATTCTTTTCAGAAATATAATACTTAAGCAAATCCGACAATTTAATTGGAACAGAAAATCTTCTTCTCACGACGCTGTCATAACAATCAATAAATTCCTTGATTAACTCTTTAATCATACTATCGCATCGCTCCGCTCGTTCTGGAGCTATCATCTTATTTATCATCAGCTTTTTTCGGCCATCACGAGCGATTTCAACATCTGTAAAAATAACATTTCCCTCTGTCATTTTTCCAGAACGAGCGACACGTCCCATCAAATTATGGAAATCACGAACTTTTATTGGTTCCTTATCTTGGTATAAAGACAAAACAAATAAATTTTTAATTGGAAGATTGACACCCTGAGCCAATGTTGTCGTGCAAACTAAAAAATTTACAAGTTCTTCATGAACAGCGTTTTCAACACTCAAACGAATACCCTGAGGAATATTCGCATGATGAGCAAAAATCCCATTTCGAGCAGCTTTAAACAAAGCGTTGTCTGTACCTAAATTTAAATTAACGATGTTTAATATTTTTATTTGCTCATCCTTTATACAAGGAGGTTTTGATTCTAGGGGAAGCCTTGAATAAATATCATTTATATAATCAAGAAATGGTCGCACACTAGTTTTTTTCCCCATAAAAACCGCAACACATTTAAATTGAGATTGTTTTAAAGCCAAATAAAAAGTTATAGAATCTGAATCTGAAAGATCTGGAAATTTTCTTTGGTTTCGTTCCTTTCCTTTTAATGGAAGATTTTTTTCTCGAATAATCCTAGGAGCAAAAAATTCATTTTCAAAAACATTCTTTTCATTGAAAAAATTTAGAGACGCACCATCAACATAAGCCAAGTTGCGACGAGTCGGCAAATTGCTACTTCCATGAACAACAACGCATTTGGGACTTAACCATCGGGCGATTTCATCTGCATTTGATATTACAGCAGAAACAAGAACAATCTGTATATCTTTAACTAACAGTTGCTTCAATTCTGTCAAAAGCAACTCGTATGTAACGCCTCGTTTTCCTGCATCAAACTGATGGCCCTCGTCATAAATAACCAAGCCTACTCTAGAAACAAACTCCTTATTTTGAGTCAATAAGTAATAAAGTTTCTCAGGCGTAACAATTACAATATGTTTTCCTTCATTCAAAAAAACATTTGCATCCTCTGATATTAGCGCATCGGTTATTTCATCAATAGTAATATCTTTTTCGCCACGAAAACATTTAAAAAAATCGTTTTTAATTTCATGGCAAAGCGACCTAAACGGAGCAACAATAACAGCCAAATCTATCCTATTTGCAAGAAAAGCCGATCTTATGATAATTTCCGTTGATTTAGTCTTACCAGCACTTGTTGGCATTTGCAACACTGCCGAAGCACCACGAAAAACACCTTGCTCACCAATTTTCCTTTGTGCTGGCCATAATTCCTTTATGAAGCCTTTCTTTTTTATAATGAAAGACCAAGCATCTTTTGGCAAACCCGAAAAAACGGGCAAGTTTTTCCAACAAGAATTCTTTACTTTCAGAATACAAACTGCATATAATAAATTGCAAAGAAATGTTTCGCGAGGAGAGCCATAACAATCAACTTTTTCTTTCAAAGCTTTACAAATATCAAATAAATCTTCTTCACCCGATCCCGAATTGAAAAAGAATGAAGTTTTCGCTTCAAAAGATTCTAATTCATTCCGATAAATAGAATCTTCATATTTTCTAACATTGTATTTTCCTTTCAACAACCAATACAACGCATGCTCTATTTTTTCACCTTCCAAATTAAGATCATCTTCTCGAACCGACTCCACAAGAACTGACGCACTACCCGGTGAATTAGACAAATAATACGCAACAGCTCCAATTAACAGATTATAATCATCCAAAAGATTTAAACGGCCTGTATTTTTGTATGAATCAAAGAATCTTGCGCAAAATAAAACATCCTCTTCCGGAATTTCCAGTTTTTTTATAATCCGTCTCGTCACATCCCCAAGAATACCAATAACTAGGGTGAACAACTTTTCTGGAGGTTCGGTTCTTAGAATCCTCTCTTCTTCAGGCACGTCAAATTCTAGCATTTTTGCCAAAGATTGCGTGACTTTTAATATTTTAATTGACTTCGCTTCAGGCTTCATCGGCGGCTCGCTCGTAAAGTGAATGAACTAAATTCATCATATCCCGGCCTTTTACAAGAAGTAATCGAAGTTTGTCTTTTTCAGCATGGTCGGAGCAGTCTGTTTTAGATATTTCTCCTTCGTCAAAAAAATTCTCATCATAAAAAGCGGCTGCACCAAATTTTTTCTTATATGGATTATCAAGTTCATTTTGAAAACGTTCTATTTTTTGAATATCATCTTCATTCCCTTGAAGATCGAATCGATTTTTTGCAAAATCTAAAAATTCACCTAACCGGCGCGGATCTTTATTAGAATCATTAACAGCTTCTTGCAATTTATTTTTTTTACCATCTGTATATTTCGACTTTGTTTCTACAACAAAAAGTTCATCATTAGGATTACATAAAGAATCGTCAACAATTTTTATTGCAACAACATCACTCCCTTTTGTTGAAGTATCTTGAACGGGTTTATTTTCGTATCGAATTATACTTGGAATCCAATATTTTTTTATATATTGAAGAAAATGTGATACTAGAATTTCCGAAAAATCTCCCGAACGAGTAGAAGGACCCAATCCTTTTTCTCTTGTCGGAAATGCATGCCGAAGTAAATAGTCCTTTCTTGACAATTTTTCTGCGGAACGAAGCCTGTCTAATTTAGAATCTAAACGATACAGGTTTCTGAACTCCCTAGCCCAATTGGACATAACATCTTTTTGAGATTCATCATAACAGAATGACCAAATCTCAATCTCTTTACCATCCTGCGAGGTAATTTTCTTGTCAAAATTGAACCAATCTGTAAAATGCATATAAACACTCTCAATCTATACAACTACAACATTATCAATAAAAAATTCAAAAAAAAAGAAGTATACAAAAAAAATCATTCCCTTTCTACTTTCCCATAACGCGTATTGACAAAATCTAGGAACTGCTCACCCATTCCAGTAAGAGCAATTCCTTTATTGGTCCCTTTAACAAGGCGTTTTGCAATAAGAGCAACCTGCAAGCTACAATTGCGTTCCGACATAGTGTTTTGAGGGGCGCAAAGTCCTTCCGGGTATAACTGATCCGTTGTCCATTCTCCTTTTGCCTTCAATTTCAAAAGGAATTCTATTTCTTCTAAATCTAATTCATCAAATAGTTTTATAAATCTCTTTTCTGTCTCAAACTTAGAATGTTTGCCCATTACAACATTACTTGCGATACAGCCCCATTTATCAAGCTTCTCTTCAAAAATTTCATTCTGGACTTTTTCAAACATCACGCTGAACACCCGACACAATTTTTCGTTTTTTTTAATGTCCTCAACATCCTGTATTGTCGGTTGCCACACGCTAAACCAGGTAGACAAATTCGTCATCTGATGCGGGAGCAACGTCGCCTTTACATACCTAACCATATCAGTAACGCCGTTTGCAGATAAAGACACAAGAAAACCAGCAATTATTTCTTCCTTCGTCATTTGTCACCCTTTTCTAAAGAAATATACAAAGTCTTCATTTCAATTTTATTACCTTTTTATTCATCCCACTCAAAATCCTGGCAACCAGCGTACATTGCATAGCCAGCACAAACGGCAAATGACGTTCCACACATTCTACAGGGTTTAGCTCTCGCCCCTCCTACTACGCATTTTCCTGTCTTTACAATCAGGCGATTATCCTTTATATCACATAGATAATCTCCGCTAAAATCAAAGATTTCATTCCCACTTATATAACCAATGGGAGTCCCTCTTTTAGAATACAAATAGCCGTCTTCGCTAAACCCAATGTATTTTCCGCCCCAAGCCCAGTAGAGATTCATTCGATTCTTCCTTTTTTTGTTGCACCACAGACAGTGTCTATTTGTGCCTTGCACATATTAACACTATCAATATAACCAAATCTATTTTAAAAATCAACCCCCACTCCTTTTTGACAATTTTTTTGACTGATTTAAGGTCTAAAAACGCCAAAAAGAGGGGCGTCAGCCCCTCTTTTGTCAATTTCCCAGCAACAGCAGTCTTTACCTAATGCTCTTTTGATTCCACTCCGGTTTGGCTTCTCTGATTAACTCATCCTCAAGGGCCAACCTGAAGGGTTCTGGATCGACATGGATGAACGAAACACTTATCCGGCCACCACCTTTCACAACGTCCAGCACCTTCCCCAACTTTGATTGTGTACCCTTAGGGCAATTTATAAGATGCTCTGTCAAACGGCCTCTAAGCCCCTGCTCGCTTCTGATTGTGCCTATGTATTTCAACTCATCATTCACCCATATAGCATATATTCCGCATTCCATGGGGATATCTTGCGGCAAAAACGCATCTTTATCGCCTATTATTTTTGAATCGATCGACAACCGGTTTCGAAGCGAGTACAACTTTTTGCCAGCTTCATGAACGAGGTCGTCAAAATTCGGCAATTTGACAGATTCTAGCTTCATTTTTCTGCTCCTTTTTTAAAGAATATAATATCATGCATAAGCCATCGCATGGTTAAGACAACTTCTCCATCATTGAAGAACGGTCTCTACATGTATTATACAGAATAACCGTATCTTCACCAAGCAGAGAGGTAACGTATATTTTCTTTCGCAAATTCCACTAAGGGGGTAAAAAAATAGGATGTTCCAATTTTTAGATTTGAAATAACCACAAATCAAACACAA